>CALJBY010000230.1 GCA_938024025.1 uncultured bacterium | reverse complement strand
TGGCATTAACCGTCAGCTCGTCTAATCTCCAGGACACCTCGAATACCTCCTTTCTGAGGAGGACTATCTTGGACATGTATGCCCCCCCCCTGCGTGCTGTCACCTTCCTTTTTACGGGGAGTAAACACCTTTGGAACGATTATGTTTTTTTGCAGCACGTGCGACGGGAAAACCAGCAATTACGCACATCCCTTGATCTGCTCACAGAACAAAACGTGCAAAGGAAAGAGCTGCTGTTAGAGAATGACCGCTTGCGCAAGCTTTTGTTGTTAAAAGAGCGTTCATCTGCGAAACTCATCTCGGCAGAAGTTATCGGAAGGGATGCCATCGGGTGGCTTAAAACCATTTTGATTAACAAAGGGGAAAATGACAACGTCTATAAGGATCAAGCAGTTGTCACCCACCAGGGAATCGTAGGACGCTGTATAGAAGTTGCCGACACCACCTCCCGGGTATTGTTACTGACAGATATAAACAGCTCAGTTGATGCCTTGGTACAGAGAACTCGTTCACGGGGGATTGTCGAAGGCACGGGCTCAGGTATGTGTGAACTTAAATATATTTCAGGTACTGATGATTTAAAGATTGGCGATCTGGTGGTGACTGCCGGACTCTGTGGGATTTTTCAAAAGGGCTTATCCATAGGAACGGTGAAAAACATCAAAAAAAGCCGAAACGACCTCTTTCAGTCGGTAGAGCTCGAACCCAGCAGTAACTTAAATAAACTGGAAGAGGTGAGCCTCCTCCTTCCGGCAGGTGATTAGCGCACTCGTACATGCACCTCTGCCCGTTGGGTATGCTGTTATCATGAGATCTTTTCTTCTTCTATTAGTGAGCGGCCTGCTTCTTATTTTCTTACAGGCTATGCCGTGGAACGTTCTTTTCCCCAAGATAGGCACGCTGAACCTATCGTTTGCCTTTGTGATATTTGTAGCACTCTACTGCCCCTCTCTGGGCAGCTGGTTTCTCGCCTTCATGCTGGGATATACGCTTGATACCCTTTCAGGTTGCCCCGCAGGGCTAATGACTATGCTTAACTTGGGTGCTCTTCTTTTTATTCGAATGTCAAATAGAATCATGCTGTTTGAAAGTCTCGCTTCCCAGGCTACCCTGATCTTTTGCCTCACGGCCTCGGCCGATTTCATTCTTCTGGTGGTAACTGAGGTAGCGGCTAACAACTCCTTGGGTTTCATACTGCCCGGTGTGCTCTTAAAGAGTGTGTTTATTACGCTGCTCAGCATACCACTTTTCGCCATCTACAACAAAAGGCGTCTCTCCTCAGAAGACTGATGGAAAAAACCTGTGTGTTATTACCGTTAAGAGCATAAGTGATTAGATGAAATCAGAATTTGATTTTTTATACGAAAAGCAGCTGCAGACCAGAATAAGGATTGCCTACTTCATGGCCGCATTTATATTCGGGCTGCTCTTTTTGCGACTCTGGTTCTTGCAAGTTGTCGAAGGGAGGGAGTATCGCAGGCTCTCAGAAAATAACCGAATACGAACCCAACTTGTAAAGGCTCCAAGAGGATTTATTTTTGATTGCTATGGTCCTGACAAGGGTACCATTCTTGCTGGCAATCGTCCTTCCTTTGACATCAGCCTGGTACCACAAGATACCAGATACCCCGAGATAGTGCTCGAACACCTGGCTAATTTACTGGGAAGTGATGTATCTGTGTTGCAACAGCGGCTTCAGCAGGCTCGGGGAAGACCCCCTTTTGAACCCGTCAAACTTAAAACAGACGTGACAAGAGATGTGCTTGGCCTCGTTCTCACCCATAAGCTCGATCTGCCCGGTGTCATTGTGGAATCAACCCCCGTGCGGTATTATCCACAGGGAAAATATGCCAGTCACCTTTTGGGGCACCTGGGTGAAATCAGCTCACAAGAACTTGCCGATCCCGAGTTTACCCACTATAAAATAGGAAACTTTATTGGCAAATCCGGGGTGGAACAAGAAATGGAATTCCACCTCAAAGGTGAGGACGGGGGGTATCAGGTGGAGGTTAATGCGGTTGGCTACAAGGTCAACATTATGGGGCGGATTGATTCCATCCCTGCACACAATGTCGTCCTTACCATCAATGCCCATCTTCAAAAAACTGCAGAGGAAGCCCTGGAAGGGAAAGTTGGAGCCGTCATCGCTGTAGATCCGCGCAATGGTGAGCTTTTAACAATGGCAAGCAGCCCGACCTTCGATCCAAATCTTTTCTCCCACGGTATATCTGCTCAAGACTGGGATGACCTTATTACCAACCCGGAACATCCCCTCATGAACCGCTCCATACAGGGTATGTACCCACCGGGTTCCACCTATAAACTGGTTACTGCTGCCGCTGCCCTTGAGCAAGGGTTGGTAACACCGGATGAGCGGATTTACTGCAGTGGTTCCTATACCCTGGGAAATCGGTCTTACCGTTGCTGGAAGCGGTCAGGACATGAAGGTGTTGCCCTCATGAAGGGGATAGTTGAATCCTGTGATGTCTATTTCTATCAACTGGGGTCGTTGCTGG
>CALJBY010000229.1 GCA_938024025.1 uncultured bacterium | reverse complement strand
TCGATAAATTACCAACCAGACGATGGGCAACATGTTCAATGCCGCACTGTTCCATAATCATGCCCATCTTCTTTTTCCGTAACTTTACATCCATACGTTTCGCTTCAGCAACGAAATTGAGGTACGTCTTCACCTTCATATCGGGATAGAGGGGAACCGTTTCAGGCATGTACCCTATTCTCCTGCGCACCTCCCGGGAATGTGCAGTAACATCGTAGCCCGCTACCTTTGCTCTCCCACTGGTGGGAGGAAAGAAGCAGGTCAAGATACGCATGGTAGTTGTTTTACCGGAACCATTGGGTCCCAGAAACCCTACGATCTCACCCTTTTCTATCAAAAAGGAAACTCCTTCTATCCCCCGTATTTCCCCATAGTATTTGGTTAGGTTTTCAACTTCTATCATCAAGCAATCCTTAGTACAAAGTTATCACGGTGCATATAGGAGCAGGATAGTAGTAACAGAATACCATGTTGTCAAGGAGAAAAACACTCCACCGCGGGCACTGCAGCGTCAGCACTCACTGCTGGGCGGTGTTACTTCTTTTTCTTTCATCAATCGTTTGAACGTCCTTGATTTTTGAAATTCGGAAAAAAGCTTCTCACCATCTCCTTTTTCTATTGCCTCTTTGAGCTCGTTCAGATAGTCCTGAAAAAGTTCAATCGCCGGGAGCACCTTATCCCTGTTCATTAAGATAATATCCCTCCACATTTCCGAATGACTGGCAGCAATACGGGTAAAATCTTTAAAGCCACCTGCAGAGAAAGAGAGAATTGTTTTCTCAAAACCCTCTCTTTTGAGCAGACAGTTAACCATGCTGTATGCAATCACATGGGGAAGATGACTTACCGCAGCGAGAATCTCATCATGCCTGTCACAGTCCATACTCACCACGTGTGACCCAACCCGCGACCAGAGTTCTTTAATCTTTGCTACTGCTACCGGACTCGTTGTCGAGACAGGCGTAAGAACGCACGTGCTGTTCTCAAAAAGGGTTGCAAAGGAAGCTTCAAAACCGGAATTCTCTGTGCCTGCAATGGGATGGGCTCCTACGAAATGGAGGGTATCGGGAATAAACTGCGCTATCTCCCGAACGATCTCTTTTTTCACACTCCCTACATCAGTGATAATAGTTCCCTTCTTTAAAAACGGGATCATTTTTTTTGTTAGATCAACGATCATGCCAACGGGAGTAGCCACAACAACCACATCTACCCCTCCTAAGCTAGCATCGAGGTGAGCAGCATAGCCGTCAATAATACCGTCTTCCCGGGCACGTTGTAAGCGCTCCTCATGCCTTCCAACACCTAGAATCTCACCAACAATCTTTTTTTCCTTAAGCGCCTTGGCAAGTGAACCACCAATGAGTCCAACACCACTGATCGCTACTCGTTCAAAAAGAACAGTCATTGATCACATCCTCTCATAGAACACCCTTCGACCTCAACCCTGAGCGCTGAAAAAACGCTACCTTTCAACATCCCCTGTAACAACCATCCACAATAACGTTATCCCCCGGCAAGAACCTTTGTGAGTGCTTGAATAAATTTCTTATTTTCCGCGGGCAACCCCACAGAAACCCTTAAATAGTGCTGCAGCCCACGTCCGGTCATAACGCGAACAATTACTCCTTCTTTAAGAAGGCCTTCGTAAACTCGCTGCGCGTTCTCACCAATCTTCATTAAAAAAAAGTTGGCCTGGGTAGGGAGATAGGCAATCCCCATCGTGTGCAGTTCACTCATAAGATAGGTCAACCCATCACGGTTTGTGGCAAGAGACTTCTTCAGGTGCTCTTCATCGTCCAGTGCAGCCAGTGCCGCAACCTGCGCCAACAGGTTAGTATTAAAGGGCCCCCTGATTTTGTTAAGGCAGGCAACAAGGTATGCATCAGCTATACCATACCCTATCCTGAGACCGGCCAGTCCGTAAATTTTTGAAAAGGTACGGAGAACAATAATTCTTTTCTCCTTTCCTATATAGTCAAGAAAGTTGGGATAGGAGGTGTCTGTCGCATATTCACCATAGGCTTCATCGATCACCAGTATGACATCTGAAGGCACCCGGTTAAGTAACGCTTCAAAATCCGCTTTGGCAATAATGGTACCGGTTGGATTAAGGGGGGTATTAATAAAAATCAGTTTAGTCTCTGTTGTAATACGGTCCATGATGGTAGAAAGATCATACGAGAAGTCTTTCAGGGGGACCATAATGTCCTTTCCCCCAGCAGCCACCACTGCCATTTGGTAAAATGAAAAGGTTGGATCACCTATAATAACTTCTTCCCCGGGCAGAAGAAAGGCCTGGGCAAGAAGCTGGATAATCTCATCTGAACCGTTTCCGAGAAACAGGTTATCCGGTTCAACCCCCAGTTTGCGGGATAGCTTTTCCTTGAGATAAAAGCCCTGTGCGTCGGGATAGCGGTTTACCTGCAGCAAGGAAGATTTGATGGCGTTTATTGCCTTCGGTGAAGGGCCTAAAGGATTCTCATTAGAAGCAAGTTTCACCGCTTCTTTAATCCCATACTCTCTTTCCAGCTCTTCGATGGGCTTACCCGGCTGATAGGTACCTATCTTTTCAATACTCTCTTTAAGTAACTTTTTCATATAACACAGGGAAAAGTTGCAGTGAACATTTAGTTAGGAATTGGCAGGGAAAAAAGCACACCTCACGTTTTTGATTCACTCCGTGGATAAGAGCCAAGAATTTTAAGGAACTGAACGGTATCCTGCACCTCAGCCAGCGCTTTCTTGACATTGGTATCATTTGTATGACCTTCGAGATCAATAAAGAAAATGTATTCCCACGGTCGTTCTCTGGAGGGGCGTGATTCAATCTTAGTGAGACTAATTTTATACCTGGCAAAAGGTTTTAAGGTTGCATGAAGCGCACCAACCCCATCCTTGATCGACAACATCACAGACGTTTTATCTTCTCCGGTGCTACCCGTTGCTTTATTGCCAATAACCCAGAAGCGCGTGAAATTCTTTTGGTGATCCTCAATGTTTCTATAAATGGTCTTGAGGTTATAAAATTTAGCAGCGAATTCACCTGCGATTGCAGCTATTCTGGGATCCTTTGCTGCTGTTTGAGCAGCTTGAGCAGTACTGAAGATTGCTACCACGGGAATACCGGGAACATTGCGCTCGAGCCAACTGCTGCACTGGGCGATTGCCTGGGAATGTGAATGGATCTCCTTAATCCCCGTCAATGTTCCTTTCTTTGACAAGAGGTGGTGGGAAACCCCCAGAAGAATCTCAGCAGAGATTTTCAAGGGAGAATCAATGAACATATCGAGGGTTGGGTTAACCACACCTTCGGTTGTATTTTCAATAGGAACCACTCCATACTCAGAATCACCACGCTCCACCATATTAAACACATCTCTCAAGCTTCTGCTTTGCATAAACGTTGCCGACTGACCAAACTGCCGCACAGCAGCAATGTGGCAAAATGTAGCTTCAGGACCCAGATACGCCACGCGAAGCTCATGCTCGAGAGCAAGTGATGCTGAAATAATTTCCCTAAAAACCGGCCGTATGGCGCTATTGGGAAAGGGGCCCTTATTGCGTTTTGCAAGCTTCTGATAGATTTTATGCTCTCTGTCAAGCACATGATAATCACTTTTGGCCTTCTGTTTAACTTTACCAACTTCCATTGCCAGAACAGCACGCTTATTGAGCAGTTCCAAAATCTCATCATTAATGTGATCGATTTCTTTTCGTAACCGATCTAAATCATTTTGCTTTTTCAAGGCAACACCTCTTACACCTGAGATATAATTTTTACCGGCAGGTGCCGATTCAGAAATAATAAAATGTAATTATTTGCTTTGAACACCCCGTACTTTGCACGGGATCGCAAAAGGAAACATCAGCACTTTCGTGCTTTCTTTGTTTCAGCCGTCCGGGCAAAACAAAGCCACCTGTTTCACCGGTGTTTGTTTGCTGCCGGGATGCCCCGCGCTGCCTGCCCGGTTACCTGCGAAGCCTATTTAACGAGGGTGCGCGGGGAGCATCACTATCAATATATGAAACAACAAAAAAAATCAATTTTTTTCTTTGGAGCCTTTTATACTGAGGTGTGAAATACCCCATCATGTATTGACAAAGAAGGACTGAAGCAGTATGTAGAATAAAAAGCTGTTCTCTCGGGTGCACACTACCAGAGGTCGTACCATGAAATACGCACTTCTCTCAGATATACACAGCAACCTGGAAGCCTTTCAGGCAGTGGCAGAGGACCTTGCACAAGAAAAGGTGGACGACGTTTTCTTCCTGGGTGATATCGTGGGATACGGTGCTGATCCCGGCCGGTGCATAGAGTTGTTACAGGAGCTTACCACCCATATCATTGCAGGTAATCACGATTGGGCAGCAGTGGGCCTAACAGAAACCGGCTCTTTTAACCCTGTGGCAAAAACTGCAATCGAATGGACAGCAGGGAAGATCACTTCACGGCAACAGACATTTCTCGCACAACTTCCCCTCATTAAAAACTACCCTCATAGTACCGTGGTCCATGCCACGCCCCATCACCCTGAGGCATGGGACTACCTGCTTTCTCTTAAGGAGGCTTCACAGAGCTTTAAATACAGTGACCAGCACCTCTGCTTCATAGGACATTCCCACACCCCCATTACCTTTGTGAAGGACCAAGAGGGCAAGATCTCTGTTCTCCCTGACACCGCCTTCACCCTGAAGGATGGTCACCGTTACATCATTAACGTAGGGAGTGTAGGACAACCCCGTGATGGCAACCCGCACGCTGCATACGGCATCTACCATGCCGATGATGCCCGTTTCACCTTAAAAAGAATCCCCTACACTATTGAACGTGCCCAGGAAAAGATCATAGAGGCGAGACTTCCCCCCTTCCTTGCCTCACGGCTTGCTGAAGGGCAATAAAAGCAACAGGGGCGGCTCATGGAGTGCTGGAGTATTGGAGCACTGGAGTGATGGGTTGGTATGTTTAAGGCTAGTAAGCTAAAAAATCTAATTCCGGTGATGTTTTGCAGGTTGCGCGTTGCGGGCTTCTTATCTTGTCGCCATTTGTCAATGGTCATTTGTTGATCCCTTGAGCCAATGGCTAATGACGATTGACTAGTGACAACAACCTCTGCCTCCTGATTCCTAGTAAGTCACTATTGCAGGACCGTCCCCTAAGTATCACACTTATGGTAGGAGCGGCTTTAAGCCGCGAATGCATCGCGCATGAATGCGCTCCTACAGACATGTCAACTATGGTTGGCTAATACTTGACTTCTTTTAAAAATAACCCCTGGGGAGGTGCGGTAATCCCTGCCTTACCCCTGTCTCGTGCTTCTAAAACAGCCCTGAAGTCATCAGGGCTCATTCCGCCCTTTCCCACCTCAAACAAGGTGCCCATGATATTGCGAACCATATGCCTTAAGAAGGCAGTCGCTTCAATGGTGGTTACGATCCATCCTCGTGAACGCCCTCTGATGGTAAGGCGTAAAACCTCCCTTTCTGACGTGTGGCTTATACTCCCCGTCCCCTGAAAGGAAGCAAAGTCATGCCACCCGATAAGGCTCTGTGCAGCCTGATGCATCCTCTCCCTATCGAGTTGATGGTGCACCTGCCAGGAAAACCTCCCATAAAAAGGAGAAGGCGTATCACCATTCCAGAGAAGATATTTGTAAATCCTGCTTTGAGCACTGTAGCGTGCATGGAAATCAGCATCTGCTTCTGTCATCTCTTTCACGACAATGTCAGGTGGGAGGAGACTATTAAGACCCCTTTGTACTGTCTCAAGCTTCTGCTTTGAACTGGTACAAAAATGGGCCACCTGATTCATAGCATGGACACCCGCATCAGTCCTGCCGGAACCGGTTATCCTCGTTTGCTGATTCAGAATGATCCCTATTTTCTCTTCGAGTACACCCTGAATGGTCGGATCCTGTTTCTGGAACTGCCATCCCTTATAATTGGTTCCATCGTAGGCAACAATAAATTTAATCGTCCTCATCGAAACAGTGTGTTGTTTTAAGATTTCAGTTAACAGTTCTCAGCCTTGTTAAAACTTCGATCGACTACAAGATGATAGCATGCACTGATGATCGCCAGATAGACAATCCTTGTTATGACTATCCCCAAAAACACCCCTGAGGATCAGTTCTGATGGTTTCAATAACGTTACCTAATGATTCGCATTCTTCGTAGAGATTCCACTTACCTGAAGCCCGCATCCAGTAAAGCTTCCAGACATCCCCGGATTTATTATAGATAATTTTTGCAACCTGAAGACGTGTCCAATCACCGGGGGAACTATCCCAGGGTGGCCTCTTCTCAACCAGAATATATCCCCCTCGTGTTTTTTCTACTACATTTTTTACCTTATCAGGAACCGGAGAAGCAAATGTCTTCTCCAGTCGCTTGGCAGCAATATCATTTGGATGGTCCATGTAGTATTCTCCCGAAGTTTTTGGTTGTGAAGTTGTTCTAGTCATATACCATAGATCCCCTCATGAGTAAACCTCGTTGGAGCTGAAGGGAAGATGTTCCGCCATCCTGTTATCAACCATGTTTTTATTGACATACCAGGGGTACCTGCCTATACTGTTCCCTCCTCAAACAAAACGAGTTCTTACGGCAGGTTCACCTATGTCACTTTATTCTTTTGAAGGAAAAGTTCCACAGATTGGAGATAACAGCTACGTCCACTCCCAGGCCACGGTTATCGGGGCAGTCACTATTGGAAAGCGGTGTTTCATTGGCCCGGGAGCTGTCTTACGGGGTGATCTGGGTGCAATTGAGATAGGAGACGGAACCAATATTCAGGACATTTGTGTCATCCATGCCGACAAGAAAGTGGTCATTGGGCAAGACCTCATTATAGGTCACGGCGCTATTATCCATGATGTCATCCTGAAAGACCGTGTTGTAGTCGGAATGGGTTCGATCCTTATGAACGGAGTTGTTGCCGAAGAAGATGCCATGATTGGGGCGGGTTCCGTCGTTAAAGAACATTTTAAGATTCCACAGCGAAAAATTGTTGTGGGAAATCCCGGACGGATAGTTAAAGAGCTGGACGAGGAAGGAAAAAAGAGGGTGGCAGATGGCGTAAAACACTATCAAGATCTTTCTGTACGATATAAAAGAGGCTTGGAAGTAATCATGTCTTAAGTTTTCCCTTGTAAACGCCTCCGAGCTTTTTCAAGAAATTGACGATAACATACCGGTGACAGGATTTATCTCCCGCATTACAGCTGCAAACCAGTACGATCCTGCTTCGACTCAATGTATTATCCCAGGCATGTCTATAATTGCAATAGCTGTTCCTGAGAAATGCAAAGTAAGTCTTTTCAAATTGGCTTGCCGTTGTTTTTCCAAATCGATAGTCAAAGAATACCTGCTTGGGAGGTACAAAAATAAAATATCCCCCATTCGTGGACACATCAACTCGATCATCACCCTGGTAAGACACATCTGCAGTATAAACATGCAATGTATACGTTCCCTGTGCCTGATCAAAAAATTCTTTCTCAACCTGTAGCGGTATTGCACCTGCTCCCATCTCTCTCTCCTCTATTCGGTAAAAACAGTGTACCAGAAGAGCTCCCAAAAGGAAATGACTTAAATCATAGAATGGGAAAAACCAGCGTGATTTTAGCTTGACGGCATCACAATAAAATGTTATTAAAATACCATAGGTTATAATTTTTTACGGGCACCTTGTCCCGTAACACTCCTAAATAATGTCTGAAAATCGTGTTACCGCATACGGGGAGGATTGTAGTGAATAAATTGAAGGTGGGTATTCCCAAAGGCAGTCTGGAAAAGGCAACAATAGAACTATTTAAGAAATCAGGATGGAAGATTGGCATAAGTTCCAGAAACTATTTCCCCGATATTGATGATGAAGCGCTTTCATGCACGCTGATCAGGGCCCAGGAAATGTCTCGCTATGTGGAGGATGGGACATTAGACCTGGGCCTCACGGGCAAAGATTGGATTAAGGAAAATGGCTCAGAAGTTCACGTTGTGCAGGATCTTATCTATTCCAAGGTGAGCCAGAGACCTGCCCGCTGGGTACTGGCCGTCATGGATAGCTCTCCCATCAAAACAGCAGAAGACTTACAGGGGAAGAAGATTGCAACGGAACTGATACACTTCACTAAAGAGTATTTTGCTGAAAGATCTATTGATGTCGATGTAGAGTTTTCATGGGGCGCAACCGAGGCAAAAGTGGTTGAGGGATTAGCCGATGCTATCGTTGAAGTTACCGAGACAGGAAGCACCATCAGAGCCCATGGCCTGAGAATTGTTCAAGATCTCATGGAAACCAACACGCAGCTCATTGCGAACAAGAAGTCCTGGGAAGATTCCTGGAAAAGGGCAAAGATTGAGCAGATTTCCCTCCTCCTCACCGGAGCGCTACGGGCAGAAGGGTTGGTGGGGCTTAAGCTGAACATTCCTAAAGACAAACTGGATGCAATAATCAAACTGCTGCCCAGTCTCAATGCACCCACCATTGCTTCTCTCTACAAACAGGAATGGGTGTCAGTGGAAACGGTTATTTCTGAATTCACCGTCAGAGAATTAATACCCAAGCTGCGTAAAAGTGGGGCAGAAGGAATCATTGAGTACAGCCTAAACAAGGTTATTTAATTACCTCTTATTGATACTGCCCCACTTTATCTTTTTCCCCCCTATTAACTGGCCACTGCTATCGCTGCAGACGCCTAAAATCCATACCATACAATCCTCCTCTATCCTTCACCTTTTTCGCGTGCGCGTACATCCTCTCACAGTCATTCTCGGAAACCCTATAGAAACTATTAAGTATTTCAAAGATTTACCGAATACTAGCGTAAAGCTAAAAGTTGTAGTGGAATAAACTATAGCGGTAGCGCCTTCCTAAATGCACTCTAAGATGGCAATTACATCGTCAAATATTTTTTTCAAGAGAGAAGCTATGGAAAAAGCATCTAACAACAAAGCTAAGATTCTCGTTGTCAACGATGACCCAATGCAACTTCGGATGTTGTCAAAGCTCCTTGAAAAGGATGGTAAAGAAGTCATTACCTGTACGGGAGGAGAGGAGGCTTTAGGTAAGCTGCGCGCACTCCAAGCGGTTGACTTGATAGTCACTGATCTCTATATGCCTGGAATCGATGGTTGGAAATTGTGCAGGTTATTGCGTTCCGTGGAATTTCAAAATGTTAACCTGGATTACGTATTAAAGATTAGTTGAACATTGAATTACCTATCATGAAACATCAACCATAGGGAAGCAACTGCTATGAGTGAGAAAACAAGCATCGATATAAAGATGTTTTGGTATACTCATATCCTGGTAATACCAAAATTTGTATCGATAGTTACGACCATCGATAAAGGGGGAACACTAAACGCTGCTCCCTATTCTCTCGGGACCCCCTTTAATGTCGGGAGAAAAAATCCACAGGTACTTCTTGGAATGCGTTTTTCCAGTCACACCTGTAAGAACGCTATCGATACAGAAGAGTTTGTTGTAAACTTTCCATCAAGTAACTATTTACAGGATGTCATGAAAACAGCTCAATTCATGCCAAAAGAAGAGAATGAGCTTGAGCATACCCAATTCACCACGGTAGCTTCAAAAAGGGTTAAACCTCCAAGCATCAAAGAATGCAGTCAGCATTTGGAGTGCCGGCTGCATGATA
>CALJBY010000228.1 GCA_938024025.1 uncultured bacterium | reverse complement strand
CCAGCAGCAATATACTCCTTCGCTTTAAGGATAGCCTTGAGGTATTCTTCCCGGGTGAAGTTGCTTTCAAGGTGCACTGGTGTCGTAAGGCCGGGGGTGGATTGCAGAGATACGGTGGCTGCTTTCACGGAGCTCAGTTTTGTGCACAGTTCTTTTAAACGGCTTTTTGCCCTGAGCTGCTTAAAGTGTTCAGTCTCTTCCGGCAAGCCGGTTGAAGCAATCCACACCTTTTCCTTTAGATGGTCAAAGATGATAACCGTATCGTAGAAGGCAAGGTAACAGAGGGGGATAGTAATGTCACCTTTGCTGCAGGAGGGAAGTTTTTCGACAAAGTGTTTAAGGTCGTAGGCAAAGTATCCTACTGCACCCCCTAAAAAGGGTGGTGCATCGGGGGGAGTGATTAGCCGGTATTTGGAAAACAGGGTCTTTAAAATATCGAAGGGGTTTCCCTTTACTAATTCAACATTATTCCCCCGTATTATCTCATTTCTCTCCCCGTGATTCTTGAAGATGAGGAAGGGATCGCTTCCGAGAAAGGAATAACGTCCGAATCGAGAGCACTCAATGCCACTATCAAGAAAAAAGGAGCAGTGATCATTTTCAAGACGTGCACAAACGTCTACAGGTTTAAGCGTTGTAGGGAGTGATTGTATTACCGGTATAGCTTTATATCTGGCCATAGTGATAGAGGGGTCAAGGCATCAAGGATGCTAGGGTTCAAGTGTTTTTGTTATGGTAAAATCCCTTCGCTGAGATAAGGGGATTTCTTAAGGACAGGGTTGTCTTATCGTGTTTCAGTATCGCCCTTGTATCCTTGACCTCTGGGTTCCTCGAACTCTTATAATAATGACAGTGACACATCTCCACTGACAAAGCGTCGTTTTGTTCCGGTATGGTCAAGGAGCACGAGAAAACCATCTTCGTCAATCGATTCAGCAGTTCCCTCGTGCATGCATCCCTGTGTTTCCACCATAACCTTCTTATGGTTGATCAGGGAAAGGGTATCCCACCTTTTTTTGAGTGAATGAAAATCACCTTTTTGTATACCACGGTAGTAGCTTTCAATCAGTTCTAAAATGACGGTAAGTAAGGTTATCCGGGGAAAGTTTTTTCCTGATTCCATGCTTATGGAAGTAGCACGTTCCTCTATTTCAGGGTTTCTTGATGGAGTGCTGTTAACATTAATGCCAATACCTACTATCATGTACTCCAGGTGTTCATTGTGAATACCGCTTTCACTCAAGATACCAGATACTTTTTTCCCTTTAATGTAAACGTCATTGGGCCATTTAATCAGTGCGTCTAAACCCGTTTCCTGCCTTATGGCCTCCGCTACTGCTAAAGAGGAAAGCAGTGTTAAACGAAATGTCTGGGAAGCCTTAAGGGGAGGGCGAAAGATAAGAGAGAAGAGCAGATCCTTGCCCGGGGAAGACCACCACGTGCGATCAAAGCGCCCCCTTCCTTCAGTTTGCTGATTGGTAATAATGAGGGTTCCTTCCTGCATACCTTTGTGGGCCGCTTCTTTTGCAACGCGATTGGTGGATGATGTAGCGGGGAGGTAGAGCACTTCTTGCCCAAAACAGGACGTCTGTAATCCTTCTTTGATAGATTCTGCTGAAAGCGTGTCAGATCGGAACAATTGGTTGTTCATAAGTACAAGTTTACGGTTTTCAGTTGACAGTTGTCGGGTGAAAATAACATGAACGTCGAACATTCAACGCTCAACAACGAAAACAAAGCAGGTTTGCTGTTTTTTAGTATTTCTTCGTGTTCTTCGTGGTTCAATTTTGTCTTTATTTTAAGCTGTCGACTGTGGACTGTGAACTGTAAACTGCTTGTTTTCCCCTGCAGGCCCTGACACAAACCCCGCAGATGTATTGCCCTATGTGATCTCTTTTCCTAAAGAGGCGAAGCTGCTCAAAACACACGAGATGTTCAAAGTCTTCCTGTCGTTCCTTGATGGCACCTGCAGGGCAAACTGTTAGACACGCAGTGCAGTCATGACAACCATCCTCAATGGCATGGTCGTGTTTTAAGGGCAGGTCGGTTAGAATGGTTGCCAGCCGGATGTGTGCACCATAGGCGGGATTCACCAGCAAATTATTTCTGCCCACCCAACCGAGACCAGCTTCAAGAGCTATCTTTTTGTGAGAGAGGTGTGCCTTCTGATGTTCCCAATCAATAATCTGGGAAGCAGGTATGGGAAGTGCACCGTACCCCTGTTCCTGGATGAATTGAGCAAGGAGAAAGGAAACACGATCAAGAAAAAAGTTAGCCTGACGATAGTGGTGAAAATAGAGCTGCGTTGGCCTATCCTTGATGTCATCAAGGATAGCATCAGATAATCGTACGGCCAATGAAATACCCGAGTCAAAGGTATGGAGCACCTGTTGTGATAGGTGTAGAAAGTCTTCTCTAAACGGCCTAATGTCTGCTACGCCAAAAAGAGTTACCCCTTTATCTAAAGCCCAGTCTTTAAGCATACGGTAGGTAGTTTCTCTCGTTTCTTCCATTAGAGACATCCTATTTTCTTTAAATAGATGATTAAGATGGATAGTGCTGCCGGTGTAATCCCCGAGATACGGGATGTTTGACCAAGGGTATAGGGTCTTATGGTGAGTAACTTCTCTCTCACCTCATGTGATAGTCCTGCAATTTCATTGTAATCGAGTTCTGACGGAATGACGACGCCCTCTAATTTCTTGAATCGCTTTACCTGTTCGTGCTGTCTGTCAATGTAGCCTTGATACTTCAGGTGGATCTCTACCTGTTTTACTATTGCATCAGGGATATCAGGCGGTGGAGGTGCAAGAAGGGATAGGTCCCGGTAAGTAAGTTCTGGCCTTTTGAGTAAATCTCCCAAAGTTGAAACCGTGCGTAAAGGTGCACTCTTTAAGTGTGAGAGCTTCTCGTTTATGGCTCCCTGAGGGTATATAACTGTTTCTTTCAACCGGCTAATTTCGGCATGAAGTGCTTTCCTTTTATTCGTGAGATTTTCGTAGGCGGAATCTGTTATTAAGCCAAGCTGATAGCCTTTTTCCATCAGTCTCAGGTCGGCATTATCTTCCCTTAAAAGGAGACGGTATTCTGCCCGTGAGGTGAACATGCGATAGGGTTCTTCAGTCCCTTTGGTAACGAGGTCATCAATGAGCACACCGATATAGGCCTCTGAACGATCCAGTACAAAAGGTTCTTTTCCTTGTACCTGCAGGGCAGCATTTATGCCCGCGATTAATCCCTGTGCAGCAGCCTCTTCATAGCCGGAAGTACCGTTAATCTGGCCTGCATGGAAAAGGTGCTTGACCCGTTTCGTTTCAAGTGTGGGGTATAGCTGAATCGGATTGATAAAATCATACTCAATAGCATATCCGGGGCGCATCATTTCTACCTGTTCGAGGCCGGTGATGCTCCGGAGCATTTTTATCTGGGTATCCAGGGGAAGACTGGTAGCGAGGCCATTGGGATAGTATTCAACGGTGTGATAGCCCTCGGGTTCCAAAAAGATCTGATGTTTATCTTTTTCAGGGAAGCGCACTACCTTGTCTTCAATGGAAGGGCAGTAGCGTGCCCCGGTGCCTTCGATCATTCCGGTAAAGAGGGGGGATCGATCCAGGTTATCATTGATGATTTCATGTGTTTCGGCAGTTGTGTAAGTAATGTGACAAGGGACCTGCTGCTGGTTTAATCGTTCGGTTGCAAAAGAAAAGGGGTGGGGAGGTTCATCACCATTTTGTATCGCGGTTTTGGAAAAGTCAATTGTCGTTCCGTTGAGGCGCGGGGTTGTACCAGTCTTGAGCCTTCCTATGGAAAACCCGAGATCTTTTAGATGCTGAGCAAGGCCGAGGGATGGTTCATCTCCCATCCTTCCCGCAGGGAAATGGTTGAGGCCGATGTGTATCAACCCGTTTAAAAAAGTTCCGGCAGTAATAATGATGGTCTTAGAGAAGAAAGATTCTTTGAAATTGGTTTCAACACCACGAACCATAGCAGAGGTAACCAGGAGCCGTTCAACCGTAGCTTGCCTTATTTCTATGTTTTTCTGGTTTTCTAAGACAGATTTCATCCTGAGGCGATAGGCTTGGCGAT
>CALJBY010000227.1 GCA_938024025.1 uncultured bacterium | reverse complement strand
ATGCCGCTCAGTACGGAATTCAAACATAAACTCATGGGAGATAACATTAGAAAATTTCTCAATTGGGAATCGAAAGTCGAATAACCTATCCCTGATGAAGAGGAGATCACATGGCGTTTTCGGATAGTGCTTATAAAGCGCTGCAGGATGTTGTTGGCAAAGAGCATGTAACTAACGATCCGCTTATGTGCCAGGCATATTCCAGGATACAGTGGACACCGGATGGTGTCATTCAGCGTGAACAGATTGGACTCGCTATGCGTCCTGCCGGTGTGGTCATGCCGGGTTCCACCGGGGAAGTACAGGCTATTTTCAAAATAGCCAATCGTTATTCCTTCCCCGTGATTCCACGGGGCACGGGAATGATTAACTCTGCTTTTCCCAACAGGGAGGGAACTGTCCTCATAGACCCCAAGAGAATGGATCGTATCATTCAACTCGATCCTAAAAATATGTATGCTTTTGTTGAGCCCTATGTTACGTTTGCAGCTCTCCAGGCTGAAGCCATGAAAGTCGGTCTCTCCTATCCTTCCCCTCCAGCAGGCAGCCAGATTTCTGTTCTCGCTAATATCGCATGGCA
Organism: uncultured bacterium; assembly: GCA_938024025.1. GTDB lineage: Bacteria > Desulfobacterota > WTBG01 > WTBG01 > WTBG01 > CALJBY01. Next base: position 2,522 of record CALJBY010000227.1, on the reverse strand, counting down.
CGGTGGTTATGGTAATTCATGGCTCTCAGGACTGGGAGCTCAAATGTTACTGGCCTACGAAATGGTACTGCCCAACGGCGAAATCCTGCGGAGTGGATCCACGTCCCAGTCAGGTGATGACTGGATCGGCAATGACGGTCCGGGACCCGATTTAAGGGGCTTCCTGCGCGGAGCACAGTTTGGTCACGCTGGCGGTATGGGAATGGTTACCAAGGTTTCCACCAAGTTATTTCCCTGGCCCGGTCCCACGGTATTTCCGACCGAAGGGAATGCCCTGGAGAAAGAATCACATTTCCCACCTGACAAATTTCGCTGGTACATGATTACCTTTCCTCACGAATATCCGGAGGAAGAGGAGTATGGTATTAAGAAGGCATGTGATTTACAGTATGCACTGGCACAAGCAGAGATAGGGGCAGTTGTGCAGCATAACGCCAAACAGTTCCTGCTCTGCTGGGCCGCACGTACCAAACAGGAGTTTCATGAGGGAATGGTAAAGGACGTATTCCCGCACGGCTTTAATATCGTCGGGTTGTGTGCTACCACCTCTCTTGATCAACTTGAATACGAAGAAAAAGTGCTTCGTCACATTGCAGAAAAGCTGGGAGGAAAATTCCTGAGTGAAGAGGATGAGCCATACCGTTTATGGATGCGGATAGCCAACGAATGGATACGCTTTGGTCACTCCATGCGCTTGAGTCGCCCCTCTGATTCTTTTCACCAGGGTACCGCCTGCCTCGATTCTATAGACAATGTTGCAAAGGAGATTGTTCGGGCTAACCGTGTACAAAGGGAAGTGTATGAAAAGGAGGGGATTGGCACAGGCCTTGTCCAGCCTATCAGTCAGCACGGAGGGTGGATCAATCCCCTTGAAAGAGGCTACGGTGCAGTAATGACCACTGATCTCTGGCCGGAGCAGACCCCTCAGCAAGCTGCTGAATGTATCAGCCTCCTCTTTGGATCACTTAAGGGGATGTTACAGGGGAAAAGTGCAGGGGCAACCGTTGCCCTCCTGGGTCCTGCCTATGACCTGCTGGGGCCACAATTCTTTAATGTCCATCTCATTGTGAAAGAAATAAAAAAGACATTTGACCCGAACAACATCTCAAACCCACCCTACGCAACCAGACCAGATGTGGTGCCACCGGAAGAACTGGCAGAGATGACAAAGGTTTTGTAAGTATAGAAACATTCTTATTTTCAAGGAGGATCAAAGATGTCTTCTTATGATGTTGCTATAGTTGGAGCTGGCCCGGGAGGATTGCATGCTGCCAAGTGGTCAGCTAAGAAAGGGCTTAGGGTAGCACTGATAGAAAAACGGAAAGACATCTCCAAAATGACCCGGTACTGCAGCGAACATATTATCCTGGATGAGGGATATAATGGCGATACGATGATAGTGAAGCCCGGCAAAGAGGCAAATGCCCAGGGTATTGTTGCGAAAAACAGTAATAACAAAATTGTTTCTTCCCAGTTCGGCTGGGAGGTTAACTACACGGGTCCCCTCTGTCAAGTACGGGACAAATATTACTATTCAGCAGATTTAAATCACTATGCTCATTTTGCCTGGCCTGACAAACGGCCATTTGCCTATAAGTATGACAAGGCCGGTATGCTTAAAGGCCTGCTGGATGAATGCCTGGATCTGGGTGTTGCATTCATCAATGAAACAACCTGTTACCAGGCACTTGATGCGCCGGAAAAGGTTACCCTCAAGTGCGTGAGCAAGGGAAAAAAGTTCAGGATAGAAGCTAAAAAACTCATTGCCGCAGATGGTGCTACTTCACAAATAGCACAGTCTCTTGGCATGAATCAGGACCGTGGTTATTTAGTAACGGCACTTGCTCTTGCAGTCTATCTTTCAAATGTAAAAGGCTACAATCCCGCAGAATGGTGTGGTTTCTGGGGAATCTGTTATGGATCAAATATGGCACCACTTATCGGCACAGGGCCGGCGGATCATTTTGAGTGGGCTGATCTTATCTTTATCGGATTTGCAAAGCAAAGGCCAGAAGAATTGTATGAGTTCTTTACCAAAAAAGGTCCGGTTGCATACATGTTTGAAAATGCAAAGGTTGAGCGAAAGCACTGCTGTGCCACAAAGGCGTTTTCCCCCTTGACTAAGCCCTGTAAGGGAAATTGTATTATAATCGGGGACGCGGCTGCATTTGTTGAGGTGCAGGCGCAGGGGGCCCTCAATTGCGGATACTGGGCAGCAGATGCCGTTGCAAAAGAACTCGAAGGCAAAAATGGTTTCCAGGAATATACTGACACCTGGCTTGATACGTTTGAATTTAATAAAGACGGCATGAAGCAGGTTACAACCGGCTATGCCCTTATTCCTTACTATACGGATGAAGAGGTTGTATACCTCTTTTCCTTGTTTGATGGCGTTACGTTTAAGGGTAGCTGGAGCCAGTATGAATCGCCACGGATGATGTGGGATGAAATACACAAACATGATGATCGCATAAAGAAGGAACGCCCCGAAATCTGGGAAAAGATAGTTAAACAGCAGTCGA
>CALJBY010000226.1 GCA_938024025.1 uncultured bacterium | reverse complement strand
CACTTCTCTCTGTTTTAGAAAAATTTGACACTGCACCCATACTCGTCTACAGCTCCTTTGAGTCAACGCGACTCAATGACCTTTCACACTGGTTCCCCCAGTACGCAAAGAGAATAGCACAGGTTAGAGAGCGGTTGTGGGACCTTTTAGCGGTGATCAGAACCAATGTCTATTACCCCCGGTTCTCCGGATCATTTTCCATTAAGTATGTCCTCCCGGCACTTATTCCGGACATGAGCTACGAAAATATGGAGGTAGCGGACGGTACAGCGGCAGGCCTCGCTTACGAGCGCATGATAGGTGAAGGGCTCGAAGCCAGTGAGCGTGAAAAGGTGAGGCAGTCCCTCTTAGACTACTGCAGACAGGATTCCCTGGCAATGCTTAGACTGCTTGAACACCTGTCTTCAGTTGTCTGAATTGTACGCAACGGGTTACCGGTGTTTATTACCTACTTACTATCCTTTGTATCAGTAAGCTGAAGGCTCTCTTCGATACTCGACACTTCAAAGTTTAAATATCCCTCTAATCTTTCTGCAAGCTCGGGCTTTTCCTTTCGTATGGTATCCATATGCCGGTACATAGCCTTTTTAATTCTTTCATAATCATTGAATTCATTGGTATAGCCTTTGTGTTTCTCATTGTCCGTGAAACTAAAAAAATAGTCTAATTCACTGTCGCTGAAGAGGTTAATGCCATAGGCATTCGTTGCCTTCTCAATCTCCCCCGGCTGATTGTAGCCAAAGGTGGTTTTCCAGTGATCGACATACCCGGAAAAATCACTCCCCTCTTGTATCCTTCCAACTACTGCCTGTGCTGCAGACCTGCCATAGATGAGCGCCCCCTGCACATAGGTCTCAATAAAGGCGGCCGCATCTCCTGCCACCAGTGTTCTCCCTTGAGCCGGTGTCGTAAGGGGCGTTCGGAATTCCAGCACAGCACTGTTGGTATGAATGTGCCGGGCCCCTTTAAACCACTCGGCAAAGGAGCCCTGTTCGGTAAAGTACTCCATCTTATCACTGAGGGATGTGGCATCCTCAGCCGGACTGCCGATCATAACCTCGTAAACATGCTCCTTCCCTTCTATCATGCCCGGCTTCGGCATGATGTAGATACTGCCCAGTCCGCCGCCTAAATGTCCCGTGCCGACAAAACTCAAAAAGGCATCAGGGTAAGGACACTCTACCTGCTCAAAAAAATAGGAGAGCACCTGCATAGTGCCGAAAACTGCCCGGTCTTTATTGATGCCAAGCCTGTTCCCCAGATGAGAATTGACACCATCAGCAATAATCAGGTAGCTGCCGCGTTCTATTGTCTCCCCATCCGGATCATTAAGCTTGACTGAAACCCCATCATCCTCATCAATCACATCAACACAGTTTGTTCCGGCCACAATCTTCACTCCCAGTGCTTCCGCCTGCCCGAGTAGTCCCCGCAAGAGTTCTTCCTTATCAAAGGCTATTGCGACCGGATCGCATTCGTTCGCAAAAATAAGTTTTTTTCCACCCGGTGAGAACTTGACATTCTGCCTGAGGGGGATCCTCTCACCCTTATCTTCTACACAGAAGTCATTGAGACGGAACACCACCCTGCTGTGCCCCACAGAAATACATTCACCGTGGGTCATGGGCTCAACTATCCACATGGAACAGCAGGAACGGGTTACTTTAGGCACGTCCTTTTTCCGCTCAACTAACAGCACCCGCAATCCTGCGCCTCCTGCAACCACCGAAGCCATCAGCCCCGCCGGCCCGGCACCTACAATAATAACATCATAGTCCTTCATTGCTCTATTCCTCCTGTCTTCTGCCTCCAGCCTTTTCTGTTTCCTATCTGTTGACTGTCGACCGTGGACTGTAAACTATTTAATCTCTGCGTCCTTTGCCTGCCCGTGAAATCAGTTGGTTATTTTATTTAGGGCGTCTTTGCCTGCCCCGTGAAATGTGCAACCTATTTCACTGGGGCGGTGAGAAACACATTTTTAATTTAGGCATTCCAGGCAATTGAGCTCATTTTAGGCATTTATCTTCTTACCTCCTGCATCCTGTTTTCTTTCTTCGCCTGCCCGGTTAAATGTGTTTTCCATTTAACTTAGGGTGCTCTTCGTGGTTAGGATGTTTGTTATAATGCAATTATGCAGGAACGTCCCTTCCCTATCACACTCTACGATTCAAAAAATGTTTTAAAGTTGCCGAGAAACTCATCAACCTTATCTATCTCGAGCATCTGTAACTTTTCGACTACCGAGGGCATCTCTTTTTCAATACGCGGCATCATGGGTTCCAGGGCTTTTTTTACCAGCCGCACTACCAGGAAAGGATTGTGGTTGGGAGGTAACGGTTTTTCAAAGAGACCAAATAAATAGGTAAGCTCTTCTTCAGAAAAAAGCAAACCGAAGGGTACAATCATTAAAAAGTTCCGGTAATCATCGAATTCCGGATAAGACTTTTTCCACCACGAAATGTAATCGAGCACCCCCTCCCTGTCGGGCTTGTTATCCTTGAGGGCAACCGTTATCGCATGGGCAGCTTTCCATCCGCACATCATGGCACCGGTTATTTCAGCTTCACCGAACCAGGCAGAATCCCCAACCAGCAGCACATTGTCCCTGTAGGGTTCAGAAACGGGGGACCTGAGGTTGCCCACATAACTGATTGCCCGGTTCACTTTTGCCCCGGCAAACCAGTGGGCAAAGTTGCTCTCCTTGGTAACATACGCGAAATCCTCCTCTTTTGATACATTGAACCAGTATTCATCATCCTCATAGGGGCTCGGGATAACCCAGAAGAGTATAGGAACCGGAGCATTCGGCTGAAAACAGTTGCCAAGGATGATAGACTCTGATTGGGGGATGGTGAGTCCTGTCACGTAGTAGGTTATACCCGGAGCCGGACAGTAGTAGGTCCTTTCTTTGTTGAACCCCATAAGCTCGGCAACGCGGGAATTGATGCCATCGGCACCGATTACAAACGTTCCTTCAAAAGTCTCGCCGCCTCCGGTGACCACGAGGGAGTCTGCCCGCTTCTCGATACCATCCACATTAAGGCCGGTAAATAAATCCACACCCGTTCCAACGGCGTCATCTACCAGTCCTTCAATGAGCTTTCCCTTATCGTAGACGAAGGAAAGCCTTCCCTGGTCACCCTGTTTAATACTCTCTTCGTAATCACCAAATGCCATTCTCGTTTTTCCGTCCGGGGCGTAAAAATGCCAGGCATAAAAATTACGTGCCGGCCCATCATAGTCTACGGAGAACCCGTTAACCGGAAAAATCATTTTCCCGTTCTTTCTGTTATAGTACATCCTTTCAGCAAAGTAATAGCCGCTCTCAATGGCAAACATCATTGCACAGCCTCTGGTGATCTTAGCAGGGTCTTTTTTCCTTTCCAGGAGTGCTGTCTTCAAACCGTTTTCCCCGGCAGTCTTCGCCGCCATGGCTCCTCCGGGACCTGCCCCCACTATTATGAGATCGTACCGTTTCGACATGTTAACCCCCACCAAAAAGTTTCCGAATAGTGCTGTAGATCCTGAGCAGTCTTCCGGGCACCAGGTCGATCGCAGCATGCGGACATATCTCCACACAACAGAGGCACTGTATACAGCCCTGTTCATCGATCTTCAGAGTACCATTCTCCATGTCAACGTTGTCGACGGGACAGGCTTTGAGACACATCTCACAGGCCTCACATTTTTCCTGATTGATAACCGGCTGATCAGTCAGATGTCTTTTGAGTATTCTTTTTAAACCAGTGGGGATTCTGTCAAACATATCTTCTTTCTGGGGAAGCTTGAAATCAGCAACCGAGACATCCTGAATTTTTTCCCCCACAACAGCAATGTCTTCAAGCTGCCCGACTCCATATCCTTTGTTGATGGCTACCCTGAGGATAGGATCATGTTCAGGCGGTACATTGACAATTTCGGCAATAACCCGGTCAACTGCCACGCAATCTGTTCCTGCTATGAACAGTCCCAGGTGACGGGGATCTCCAAACCCGGGCCCCATACCCTCCATAGCCATAACACCATCGACCAGGGTAAGGGCAGGTTTAACAAGAAGATTAAGATCAAGCATCATCTGGGCGAAATAGCCTTTCCCTGCCTTATCTGTTTTGACGTGCCACTGGGCTTTACGGGTCCCGGGAATACAGCCATACATATTTTTCACTGCGAGGGTCAAAAGCATCAATGCGTGGGTCTTTAACTTGGGTAGGTTGATCACCTTGTCAACTTCCTTGACAATTTTACCAATAGTAAAGGTTCTAAAAATTTTGCCATCGGGGTTCAAGGCAGTCACAGGCTCAAACTCAACGATGTCAATGCCCAGATCATGTGCAATATCTCCTATACCGCTTTTGTCTGCTGCGCTGTGGGCTGAACCTATCTGGGGGCTGTCACCGATAAGGGGTGTCGCTCCGGCTTCTTTGACCAGGAGAACTATGGATTTGATTACCAGAGGATGTGTGTTGACACACTTTTCAGGGGGACGGCCGATACAGAGGTTCGGTTTCAAGAGCACCTTCTCTCCTGGTGCAACAAACTGTTGAATACCGCCTATGAGATCCAGGACTTCTTTAAGCTTTTTATGTACTGCTGCTTCCTGATAGTCGAGACACCGTACAAGAGAAACTGTAGTGGGCAAAGAGTCCTCCTGGCACAGGAGATAGTTAGATGAACGCTCTCACAATTGCGGGAATTCGTTTAATGTAGTACCACTTTCCCACAGATGCAAGATCAGAACCCGCAAGTGCTTTCACTAAACGGGGCATTCTCTTTTCATTAAGACGTTTCAGGAGGAAAAAGAAAGATCGCATTCTGTCCATGTTCTGCTGCTGAAGGGCACTTCTCCACGTCTTGTCGTATTCTTTAAATGCACCGGCCATACCATCCATGTGCTTCAAGAGTGCTTCACCGGCAAGCAGCCCCATGAGCATGGCCCCTGTTATGGTAACCATTGAAAAAGATCCCACACTGTCTCCGGCCATAAGGATATTCATATAGTGGGAAGAAGAGGCTGATAGATATATAGGTATTGAACAGCCATAACGGCGGGTAATCCCTCCCGCTTTCAGCTTGTGGAGAGATTCCTCCAGGTATTCTTTTAAATCGATTCTTGTACTGCCTGGACCCACCCCCTGGAAAACTCCAAGCATGTACCCTTCACCATAGGGCTGGGCATACAACCCTGCCAGCATGTTTCTCAGCTCAGCATAAAATCCATTGGGAGGGATATTCATACGTTCGGCCTCAACTTCCATTTCTACAAAAGTCCCGATTTTTTTTCTCGTGAGAGGTGTTGAGCGCATAACCAGGCTGTGGGCCCCATCCGCCCCTACCAGATAATCTGCTTCGTACTGCTTATCTGCAGAAACCCTAACACGTTGACCATCCGTCTCAATTGACTTCACTTTAGTCCCGGCACTGATATTTACTCCCTTCTCCCTGCAGACATTTTCCAAAGTTCCTTTTACTTGCCCCTCATCAATGATGGGCATGGGGTCAGACGGTGTAGTGTTAAGTGTATAGTTACCGGATGCGCACTCCACAGAGGTCAGCTGTGCCATCAGGGCATTTTTCACGGTAAAGTTATTCTGATGAAAGGTGATGTCCTTTCCTTCCACAGTAAATGTTTCACCAAACGGGTACAGGCTGCATTGACACCCGCGATTTTTCCTGGCTATTTCCTTTCGTGCCTCCAAAAGTAAAGTACGCTTACCGTTAGAGGCAAGTTTTAATCCACAGCAAAGACCTGCATATCCACCACCAGAAATAATGACATCATAGTGTTCAGACATAAATAAGCCCTTCCTGTTATGTGTGTGTTTTTCAGCTGTAGTTGGGCTCTGCACATAGTTTTACTATCACAGAACAGTCGGTGGGTAAAGCATAAGTACACAAAGGGACAAATGAACATTCACCCTGTTAAATTGCTTGATGGAAAATAGAATACACCTATGTACTTCAAGGCTTAA
>CALJBY010000225.1 GCA_938024025.1 uncultured bacterium | reverse complement strand
GCATTTGTTTTATGCAGGCAATCATGGCTTTGAAATGGTGTTTCAGAACCGTGTCTGGACACACCCTGAGTTGGCGGGGCTTACCTCCAGCTTGAAAGGCATTGTCGGGAAGCTGACCAGCCAGACCCGCGGGATCACAGGTGTTTTTGTTGAAGATAAGAAGCTCACTGTCAGTATTCATTACCGGAATGTAAAAGATACATCTCCGGGTGCTCTTCATGCATTAATCACTGAAATTTTAGAACCATATCCGGAGACCTTTACTATTGCCCGTGGTAAAAAAGTCTTTGAAGTGCGCCCGCCCATTGACTGGGATAAGGGGAAGGCAGTAGAGGAGTTAACCCGCCTGTGTGCCTTAAAAAGCAAACCACTGAAAATCTATATTGGTGATGATCAAACAGATGAAGATGCCTTCGGGGTACTTTTACCGGAGGATATCTCCATTCGGGTAGGGTATAAAAAGGGATCGGCGGCTCGATACTTTTGCAGGGGGAGCAGTGAGGTTGTTACCTTTCTTAAAAAGCTTGCAGTCGTTCATTATACTTGAGCAGCGTTGGGGGATAACGGTTGTTGCACGGCTCTAATCATCTGATGAGTCCGTGCTGGTTGAATGGGGTTTTGGTAGAGGCATTCCCGCAGCGGACAGGAAGTGCTCCATCCACCGAAAGATGTTATTCCTTCTGACTTCAGCACGCAGTTTTCGCATCCTGCTTTTTCGTTCCCCCTCGTCCATGTAATATGCCTTGTGTAGCTGGTCTGCAACGGCTTCAACATGGAAAGGATTGACGAGGAGAGATGATTTTCCCATTTGCTGGGCTGCACCGGCGAATTCACTTAAAATGAGAACACCATCTGTTTCCACACTGGAGGCGCAGTACTCTTTTGCAATGAGATTCATGCCGTCTTTCAAGGGGGTAATAAGGGCGATTTCACTGGTGCGATAGTATGCTACAAGCTCTCTCCGGGAGACATTTCTATAGATATAGTGGATGGGAACCCAATCGTGATGGGTAAAGCGTCCGTTAATTCTTCCTACTGTCTCGTCAATCGTGCATTTCATTTCCTGATACTCTTTGACATTAGTCCGGCTCGGGACAACGACCTGGATAAAATTAATCTTATCGTGTATATCAGGATATTTTTCCAGGAGAATTTCAAAGGCTTTAAGACGTTCAAGAATACCCTTGGTATAATCGAGACGATCAACACCCAGAACCAGTTTCCTTTCGGGGAGTCGTTCATGGATATACCATGCCTCATCAGCTACCTCTTGTGAGGAAGCGTGTTGATTAAAACCTTCAAAATCGATACTGATGGGGAAGGCACCAACCCGTGTAATCCGCCCGTCATATTCGATGAGCTGAGAACGCTGAGGACCACTTACGAGAGCACCGGGAAAAAGCCTCCTGACGCAGCGTATGAAATTCCATCGGTCGCGTTCGGTCTGAAATCCGATGAGGTCATAGTGTAAAATGCCATCAATTATTTCCTTGCACCACGGAAGTCGCATAAAGAGATCCCAGGGCGGAAAGGGGATATGCAGGAAGAATACTGTTTTCCGCTTAATGCCTAGCTCGGCACAACATTTTCCCACAAGCATAAGATGGTAATCCTGAACCCAGATAAGATCCCCTGGATTGCTATTGTTAGCTACTGCATGTGCGAACTTCTTATTGACGGAGCAGTACATATCCCAGGTTTCCGGCTGGAACTGGCATCGGTCTAAAAAATCATGAAAGAGGGGCCACAGGGTACCATTGCTAAAATCTTCATAATACAGTTGCACTTCCAGGGGAGTAAGGGAAACAGGCCTTAGCAGGTATCCGATTGCAGTTGATTCCTTGGTAAAGAGCTTTTTATGGGACTGGCCGCTTGCATCACCGTCCCAGCCAATCCAGATCCCGCCCCGGTCACGGAGAACAGGTGCAAAAGCGGTTACCAGTCCACCAGAGCCCGGAATGAGTTCTGATTTTTTCCCTGTGCGGACTATCTTTACGGGAAGACGATTGGAAACAATGACGATAGTACTTTGCTTTTCATCCATTCCGTAGTCCTTTGGAGCATCTGCTCAGAGTCTGGTCTTTTGTAATGGAGGAAATGAGAGGGGCGGATTTTTGCATGAGTACTGGAGTGAAGTGATTTTCTCTGTTCATCTGTCATCACGCACGCACGGTAACATGAGGGGAGAGGCAATGATCTTTACGGTAAATAAAAAAGGGAGTAGCTTTAAAAAAAAGAGCACCTTTAAACACGAGGATTCACCTTACCCCCTTCCCGTTCTGAATCGCGGCGTCTTGGCAATTCCTGCAAGTGAATACCGTTTAGCTGTGCTTAAAAAACGCTCTAAAATCTTCCTCCGTATAACTCCGACAAACTGTTCTTCCCTCTTTACGACCAAACGGGTGCGCCCTGATTGTTCGAAAAGCTCCATGCATTTTTCGAGGCTATCCTCAGCCTGACAGCAATCAAGAGGGGATGACATTACTTGACCGGTCTGGGTTTCCCCAAAATCCTTATGCTGCAGGACAGCTCTTAGAAGATCTTTTTCTGTAATGATGCCCACCGGAACCCCATTCTCGGTGATGAGCACGGACCCGGCATCTTCATCGATTATTTTTTGTGCAACTTCCCTGAGGGTACTGGTGGTACTGCAGGTAATGATCTTAGAAAGCATAATAGATGAAACGGTGATTTCCATGTCGACCTCCTTTCACGAGGCTTCCATAGTACCACACATTCTATTTTTGTTCTAGAACTAAATTGATTATTTGTGCCCCGGTAACTTTTCTAAAGTATCGTTGACGGGAATCCGATGTACAGAGGGGGATGAAGCCCAACGGCTGGTGATACTGTCGAAAGTTTTAAAAAAAAGGAGAATATATGGAGGATAGGGTAGCATCTAACCACAGAGAACACAGAGGCTGATTTGGGGTTGGAGTAGTGGAGTGATGGAG
>CALJBY010000224.1 GCA_938024025.1 uncultured bacterium | reverse complement strand
TCTATTTGGAAGAACCGGTCCAGTACAACTTTTCCGATATCGTGCATAAGCCCTGCAGTGAATGCATCATCAGGTTTTGGGTAATTAAGTTCCTGGGCAATGGCGGTGCTGAAAACCGCACATCCCATTGAATGGATCCAGAAGGCCTCCCGGTTGAACCCATTGGACTCATTTCCCTTTAAAGACTCAAAAACTGAAATAGCCAGGACCATTTTATTGATTTCATTGAACCCCAGCATAGAAACAGCATGCTTAATGCCGGTAATTTCCCTGTTGGTAGAGTAAGCAGCGGAGTTTACCACCTTAAGAACTTTGGCTGACAGGCTTTGATCTTTTTCAATAACCTCTGCAACATCCTCAGCCGCAGAAGAGGGCTTCTTGATAACCGTGTTCAGCGCAGTCGTTATGGTTGGCAATGTCGGAAGCTGGCCAATGCGTTTTACAAAGCTTTCTATTTTTTCTGTTTGAACACTCATGAGATAGTCCTCCTTGCTTCACTATCATGCCCTAAAGATATAAGGCTGTTCTATTCCTCTTCGCCGACAGTAACCCTGAGTACCTCCTCAAGGGTGCTTACTCCCTGTGCAACTTTTTTTAGGCCACTCACTCTCAGTGTATCCATCCCGGCCTGTGCGGCCTCGCTTCTCAGTTCAGCTGTTGTCGCTCCTTTGAGGATTAACTCTTTTACCGACTTTGTCATCGGCATCACCTCGTAGATGGCCACGCGTCCCTTATAGCCGGTATTGCTACAAGCATCGCACCCTTTTCCGCGATAGCATTTGCCCCCGGTGATATCTTCCCGGGTGATACCTAACTGCATCAGTGTTTCTTCAGGGATGTTTTCTTCCTGTCTGCAATTTCTACAAATTGTCCTGAGGAGCCGCTGTGCAATTACGAGAATCACTGAAGATGCGACGAGGATCGGCTCTATTCCCATGTTGATGAGTCGTATGATCGTACTGGGTGCATCAATGGTATGAAGAGTACTAAAAACGAGATGTCCTGTTAGGGTTGCCTTGATGGCAATGTTGGCTGTTTCCAGGTCACGGATTTCTCCGACCATCAGGACGTCAGGATCCTGCCGCAAGAAAGAGCGTAAGGCAGTTGGAAAGGTAAGACCGATTTTTTCTTTCATCTGAACCTGGGTGATCCCTTCCAGGTTAAACTCGGCAGGATCTTCAGCCGTTATAATATTGACGTCTTCGGTATTAATAGTGGTTAATGCCGAGTAGAGCGTGGTAGTTTTACCGCTTCCCGTAGGCCCTGTTACCAAAATCATGCCGTTGGGAGAGTGAATTGCTTTTTCGAACCATTCCAGGGCCTTGCCCTCTAAGCCAAGATCCCTCATGTCCAGGATGAGATCTGATTTATCGAGAATCCTTATAACCACCTTTTCTCCAAAGAGTCCGGGAAGAAAAGAAACCCTGAAATCTACGGCTTTCTTCTCGATCTTTATCATCATGCGACCATCCTGAGGCAATCTCCTCTCGGTGATATCCAGATCACACATAATTTTAAAACGTGATACCACTGCTGGGTGGAGGTAGTGAGGGGGTGTCAAAACGGTTTTAAGTACCCCGTCAATCCTGAAACGTATTCGAAATGTTTTTTCAAACGGTTCAATGTGGATGTCGCTGGCCTTTTTACTGATGGCATCCTTTAGAATAAAGTTGGTAAGTTTTATTATGGGAGCATCATCAACAGCCTTCTTGAGTTCGGAAATACTTGCTTCCTCTTGCTCATGAAGGATTTCTAAATTCTCGTCTGTTTCGTATTCCGAATTGAATGCCTCGATTGAATCCTGGAGAGAATTTTCCATTGACTCGCTCGGCATCTCTTGATCGTTGTGGTGATAGTATTGACTTATTGCATTGAGGATATCGGATTTTAATGCGACAAAGGGATTAACCCGCAACCCGGTAATGAACTCTAATTTATTTATGACAGAAAGGTCGGAAGGATCAGCAAGAGCGACAGTAATCTCATTGGTGAGGACGTACATGGGCATTACTTTAAGCTCTAAGGCTGTTTTTACGGGAACCTTATCGATGGCTTCTTGTTCCATCTCCATATCCGAGAGATAGACAAAGGGGATCTGATACTGCCGGGCGACAAAACAGGCAAGCGTGTTTTCATCAACATAACCCAGTTTTAGAAGGTGGTGCTCCAGTTTGTTGCCATGCAGGGACTGCTCTCGTAGTGCATGTTGAAACTGTTCCGCAGTAAGTATTCCATCTCCTACCAGCAGATCACCAAGCCCCTTTTTGTCATTTTGTAGTTGTGCAGTTTCCATGAGCATCCAGAAATAGTGTTGAGGGCACGTTCAATAAACGTGATAGTACCCCCCTGTAGTGAATGATATACGATCTAAGTCGGTACGATCGAAAAAAATATTTATATTTTTCTTGCCTTACGGGCATATTGTTCTGTTTTCCCGGTGAGAGGAAATTCCTGGGCTGAATCGATGATTTGTGGCTAGACCATGAAGTTTACCTCAGAGAAGGCTGGGATTGTTTGTCAGGATAGTAGCATCTGCCCGTTGGTAAAGAGGGTTTACCAACCGCTCGCTGTATGCTATAGACAACATGAGGGCCGGTATAGTTGCCCGGGGATGTTCATGAGGTTATGGGCGCGTGTGTTACACTGCACAGTGAAGTGCTGAGAAAGCAGAGAGCTTAAGGGATGATTGCAGATGGAGAGAATACGTGAACCTGAGTTGATGAAGAAAGGGGAACAGGCGGAGGCATATGCCAACGCCGATTTTGAAGAGTCCCATGGCCGGATAGTGGAACTGTTTGATGCTGCATTTCCAGCAGCTGCAATAAACGGTCCCCTCCTTGACCTGGGGTGCGGCCCGGGCGATGTAACCTTTCGGTTTGCCCGTCGGTTTCCACAGGTGACAATAGTAGCAGTAGATGGATCAGCCGCCATGATTGTGCTGGCAAATAAACGTAGAGAACGGGAAAATGAGGTGGGAAAAAACATTACCTTCATGGAGGCCGTTATGCCCGGAGGTTTAATCCCCCGAAGGGTGTATGATAGTATCATAAGCACCAGTTTCCTTCACCACTTACATGACCCGGCCATCTTGTGGAAAACTGTCGAGGAGCATGCATCTCCCGGTACCAGGCTGTTTGTGTATGACCTCTTTCGGCCCAAAGACAGGCACGAGGCTATGCGCTTGGTCGAGCTGTATGCAGGCAGTGAACCGGAAGTCCTTAAAAAAGATTTTTTTAACTCATTACTTGCGGCCTTTGAGCCGAGAGAAGTAGAGTATCAGCTGTCTATGCGTGGTCTTTCCGAACTTTCCGTTACGGTAGTCAGTGATAGACATATGATGATATGTGGTGAAAAGGCAGCGTGATGGGGAAAAAGACCATGCAGAAGAGTTACCTCTCTGATACAATAGGCAGTGCTTCAAAAGATGATTGAGTAATCATTACAGGGATTAGTTGGGCGATAGGAGAGTTTTTCTAAAGTCATTCAGAAATGCTTACGGTCAAAGACGATCACTATTCACAAAGGAGTCCGCAACGATGAGAATACTGGGATTTATGGGAAGCCCCCGCACGAGGGGACTCTGTGCTCAATTTACAGAAAGTGCCCTGAAAGGTGCAGCGAGCAGGGGTGCTGAGATTAAACAGTTTAACCTCGTTAAGTATACTATCAAATACTGTCGAGGCTGCTATAAATGTGTCTATAACAACCACGAGCTTCCTATCGGGCGCTGTCCCTTGAAGGATGACATGGCCACTATTCTCAGGGAATATCTTGAGGCAGATGGTTATATTATGGCATCGCCCGTTTATGATTTTACTGTTCCCGCGGTGATGAAGGCGTTTATTGAACGGCGGTTTCCCATGTTTTATAAGACCAAGGGTGCACGTGGCATCCCTGATGCCCGGGTAAAGCAGCATTTTAAAAAGAAGGCATCACTTATTGCCACCGGCAGTGCCGGAGACGAATTTGCGTCTATTGCTGAGCCCTGCTTTGAAGTGATGTCAGGTCATTTTATGATTGAAGAAATCGATGTCGTGGACCAGCTCTACGTAGGGTTAATTCATAATGTTGATGAAGAGCGCTATAAGGCTAAAATGGATGAAACCTACACTATGGGAGTACATCTCGTGGAGGCAATAAATGAGTCAAGAAGAGAAGCATAAATTCCGATAGACTACTATGGCTGGTTATTGCGGTTGCGGTACATTCAAGAGCAATCGGTTTTTTTATGGTAAGTACTATTTAATTGACTTGCCGGGTTATTTTTGGAATGCTACGTTCAATAACTATTTAATTAACTGAAAGGAGACTATTATGACTAAAATGTCCAGAGTGATTCTTGCCTTAGTTGTGCTTGCTAGTGGCTGTGCCTTAGACTCGCTCTTTTCGCTTACTGCTGATATAGGGGGCACGCCGTATAAAGCTATTGGTTCATGGGACGAAACTGACATGGAAGGTGTTCCAACTGGTCAGATTTATGCTGTAGATATCAAGGGAAATATCTTTATTATAGGTGTTGCTGGTTCCTTTGAGGAAAAAACCTATACGATTGGTTTGTCTGGCACAGACATGTTTGAAGCTTTTGCTACCTATTTTGTTGCGTCAGAAGGGGCAATGTATATGGGGCAAAGCGGGACCATTACGGTTACTTCGAAAACGTCGGATAGACTAAAGGGTACATTTGCAATGACCTTGAATAATCCTGCTGCTGCCGGAGGTGAGAATACCCTTGAAGTAACAAACGGTGAATTTGACTTGACCCAGGTATCTCTTCCCTAGTTGGGAAAGGACTCGTAACGAGAATGCATTTATGCGAGCGGTGGCAACGTTGCCATCGCTCTTTCCTGTTTCGCTTTCATCCACAGTTGTATCGATCATTCCTCCCGGGGATAACAAGTCACGCAGGAAGACAGCTCCTCGAAGGTGCCGGTGAGCTGTCTGTTTTTAGGCCCTGCCTATAACAACTTAAGCAAGGTGATATCGTCCAGCGATTCTGTCAATTCTATGCCGCCAATAAAGAAGTTCACCCCTTCCTCAATCCACCTCAATGAACCTGCAACATAAAGAGATTTCCTTGCTGGGCTATCGGTGAGGTCTATAATAACTGTTGAGCCAAGATGCAATTCTTCACTGGTGTTAAACCGTATTCCCATTCCCTTGTGGCTCACATCGATTACGGTGCACTCCTGCAAGGTGCTGGTGCCCTCTTTAAGGAAATAATGAGCCTTGCGTTGTGTGGGAATTCTTGGGTCTCTTCTTTTTTCTTTCATTTTTTCCTTTTCGGTGGATGGAAACATATTCTTGAGCTAATCGTATTCTTTGCCCCTTCCCGCGTGGCTGTTCAGGGGGAACGGTGCTCCCATCTCATTGAAGGCGGGTGTACGGAAATCCTCTGCAGGTGAACGGTTTCCCCAATAGGTTATGCTAAAACCGGAACATCAGGGAGGGAGTAACACTGAACATGTCAGAGAAATTTGAGCCGATATCACAAACGAAATTCAAGTGCTTGGTGAACTCTATATGTGTTCCAAGATGGTAGCTGAACGGGTCTGAAGGTGATTCATCTACCTCGAAATCTACCCTGCCGAGCAGGGGTACCTGTGCCTGTCCGTCTACGGTTTGTGATATGCCCCAGTAGGTTCCACCGATCCAGATGTTCGACTGAATATTGCTGATCTTTCCACGCCACCCGAGGCGCGGTGAAACCAGCAGTGCATCCACCTGCTGATCAAAGGTATTCCTCCTGCCTAAATCTCCTTCGAGGTCACTGATCGTGTAGTTGGTGTCCAACACAAAAAAATAGGTCTTGGATCCTACGGCCAATGTTACTCCTCCTCCGTAGGTAACACCATCCACGTCGAGATCAATACCAACCTGGTTGGGAATCAGGCCGGGCAGTGAGGGGCCTCTCAGGGTGTTTATATCAAAATCAACATCTGAGTGCTGCCTGGTGTATCCCCCCACGAGATAAAGGCTCATAAAAGGCAACACCCATGCATCAAAGCGCATTGCCCAGTTCATTTCTTTGCTTTTTACCCTGGCAGTGGCAAGCCGGTCAAGATTGAGGGGGACGTTTCTTATGACCAGATCAACACTGTCAACGTCAATATCACGGTTGGCGTAAAAATAGTTTGCTGAAATGCCACAGGGGAGGGGGAGCTCATGCCCTCTCTTTTTTGCCGCTTCAGCCCAGATGGGCAGAAAGGAGGACCAGCGCTGATCATCATCTGGGTTTTTTTCACTTTCCGTCTTTTTTTTCGCATCCACGTTCAGCAGATTCTCCGTTGTACGCTGATCTTCTTGCACAATCCTTTTGAGACGTGATGCAGGGAGGGAAAGATCGAGTTTTTTCGGAGAAAGCATCATGTGAGGTGCTCGGGGTTCTGCGGGGTTCGACGGCAGCGCTTCCATAGGGCCCTGGGCACCAGGCAGTGGTCTGGTGATGAAGAGGCACACAATGAAAAGCAGTGCTATCGTGAAAGGTACAAGCGAAGGGTAGTTCCCTTCCTGGAGGTGAAGAAGGGAAGTGGTTTTATAGGGTGTTAACATATCCACACGGGAGCATAAAATCACATTTTTGGGTTCATGGTACAGGTGGGGTTATTTATCAGCTTTTTGTTGAGAGTGCAAGCAAATAGTGATGGGTAAGCAGCTGCAGATGCATGCCACAATGAGCACATGAAAAGGAATCGCACTCAAAAATGTTTTGCGGTTCGGACACTTGAAAATAGCACTAGAGGCATAATATGCCTTGACAGATGGGAAAAAGAGGGTAAGGTACATCTCTGTTTCTTACAAAATGCCCGGCACCTGATTTCCTGTGGTAACGATGTCCCAGGGCAACGCTGTTACGGTGGGCACGATACCAAAGAGCACAAGGCATCCACATAAACTTTTTACCGAGGGAGACAATGAACAAGAGAAACGTGTCACGGATCCTGGCATGGGGTACACTTTGTTTTGTTTTTGTGTATGGTGGTCAACTTGGGGCTGCAACCGATGTGAGGAAAATGCTGCCCCCACAGTCAGCAGGCAGTGAGTGGCGATTGGTAGGTGACAACTATACCTATCTTCCTGATACCCTCTATAACTACATTAACGGTGCTGCAGATCTTTTTATCTCCTATGGTTTTGTTACATTGGCGGGGGGAGAATATCGTCGCGGATCTGATGAACGGGAAAACGTGACGGTAGACGTATATGATATGGGGAGTACGTTGAATGCGTTTGGTGTTTTTCAATCGAAAAGAGACCCTGAAGTCAGATTCCTCACCATAGGTGCAGGGGCTTTTGGAACTGAGAAGTACGTGTTTTTTTATAAGGGTCGATTTTATGTTGAGATCCAGGCGTATGTGCTGAGCAGTACTACAAGTGATGTTGTGATGAAAATGGCTCAGCAGGTGGATCAGAGCATAGGGGAAGATTCCGCTCCACCATCTGAACTGCGCTACCTCCCTGATGACAACCGGGTTGCTGGGTCAGAGATGTATATTACGGGTGGCATCTTAGGGCACGGTTTTCTGGATAGAGGGTTACTGTGTGATTACACTATTGGTGGTGAAACGGTCAAGGCATTCGTGGCCTTTTTCCCTTCAGGTGCTCTCGCCGTGAAAGCACTTGATCACTATAAAAGCTATCTAGAAAGATCGGGGGAAACGTGGCAGGTCATGAATGGATTGGGAGAGAAGGGATTTGCTTCCCAGGAACCGTACCACAAGCAAATTCTTGTGGCGCAGCAGGGTGCTTTTGTGGCAGGGGTCGCAGACCTTTCCCAGTCTTCCAAAGGTGAGGAACTGTTAAAAAGCATACTCAGGACAATACAGAAACCATAACTCATTTACAGGAGTATTGGAGTAGTGGAGTGTTGGAGTAATGAGTTGCGAGTTGCACGTTACGGGATGAAAAGCACAATGGAGTATTGATTTGCCTCATGCTTTACCAGTACTCCAGTTCTCCAATACTCCATCACTCCGGTTTTTCTCTTATGTCTGACTCCTGTCTTCTGACTTCTTTGTTTTGTAGTCTTTCTTCGTGTCCTTCGTGGTTTCGCTCTGAAAATTATTGCAGCAGTTGAGAGAGTTCTTCGGCTTCTGTGAATGCCTTTTCTACCATTCCCCTCGTTACGTCAGATTCTAAACCGCACTCTTCTCTGCAGGATTCTATGAATCTATCGGTGCCGTCAATGTCGATGTTGTCGCGGATGTGTGAGACAAGTCTCACCGCCGGTTCAACTTCAGATGCTTTATTCCCGTTGTGATGTCCTGATATCATTGTTACCAAATAGTCGGGGAGGTCCCATTCCTCTACCATCAGGGCACCAACCGTTGGGTGGTCAAATCCGAAAGCCTCTTTTTCAAGTACGTCAAGTCTTTCATCCGCACTGTTCCGCCACTGATCATAAACGGTAAAATAGCTCTCCTTCTTGGTTGCCATCAACACCTGTACAGCGATATCCTGGAGAAATCCGGCAGAAAAGGACTCAGACTGGGTAGCGGGATGTATTTGCTGTGCAAGAGCTTGAGCCAGCCGGGCACGTCGTGCAGCGGAAAGCCAGAACTGTCCCATGTCAAAACACTCCATACCGGCGGGGGGGAGCGTGTCTTTTACCGCAAACGACAAGACGATTGATTCCAGACGGGATCTTCCCAGAAGGCTTGCGGCGTGAGGGATGTTTGCTACCTTGGTGGAAAGGCCGAATGCAGCTGAATTGACGGTAGTCAGCACCTTAATATGCATGCCTGGATCAATCTCCAGCTGTTTTGCTATATCGTTCATTGATGCTTCCGGTTCTCTCAGTAAACCCAGCACATTTATTACGGCAGCAGAAAAGCTCGGTAACTGATAGCCGTTCAACAAATCACGCAGTTCCTGACCATCCTTTTTTGTGCGTTTTTTCAGTATGTTTAACATGGCATAGTCCTTCCTAATCGCCCCGTCGGGCCATCTTGTTGCTGAAAATTGAGAGCAGACCACCGAGCATTACGTATCCCGTGATAACCTCTATCATCGCAATAAGCTGTGCAGTTGATGAGGATGGTACAATATCACCATACCCCAGTGTCGTGAGTGTCACTACGCTGAAGTAGAGTGGAGAGAGTGGGGTTGGATAGTCCCCATAATCTAAACCAACGATTTTAAACAATCCCGCGAAGAGCAGCAGCTGCAGCGTAATCCAAAAGCACCACCTGGTCAGACTGCGTCCACAATCGCTCGTAATCCACCACAGCCAGTAGAGCACCGTGGCAAAGCGGCTCTTTTCACGGAACTCCTTCAAATAGTTCTGGTCCACCACACAACGACGCATAGCATAAGCACCCGCAAAATTGATATCACGGATGTCAACACCAATCAATTCTGCTTTTTCAAACCCTTCTATGGAACGGAGACGAGCACCGCGCATATCAACATCCTTAAAGTTTGCCCCGGTGACTTTACAGAGGGCGAGATCTGCTTCCCTCAGGTCTGAACCGGTGAAATCTGCCCCTGACATGTCTGCCTCGCGAATCCGCGCACTGCGCAGACAAACACAGCGCATATCCGCCCCGTTAAGATCTGCCTTAGTTAAGGTTGCTCCCTCCAGGTTCGTGCGGAACATACGCACTCCTTTTAGTGTGGCCATACCCAATCCCACTTGAGTGGCATTGACATTCTCCAGGTTTGCGTTTGTCAGGTCGGCACCGGTAAGCTCACAATTGCTCAAATCGGCGTTTATGAGAATAGTACCGGTGAATTTTGCCTTGAACAATTTGGCTCCCGTGAGTTTAATGCCGGTCAGGTCGGATCCGGAAAAATCGACTCCCGAGAGGTCCATCCCGCTGAGGTCTTCCCCGGTAAGAGCGACTCCCTTCAAATCTCGTGGTCGTGCTGATGGGGGTGCCTTTCCTTCCTTGATATCGTAAAGAAGGGCACGTATGGTGTCTTTCTCAGTGGCGCCGCTTGTTTCAACCGTGCCTGTCGTTTTTGGATCGACAGACCGTGCGTGGTTAGACTGCATGAGGTATATACCGGTCAGGGGTTTTCAGCTGTGGTGCGCTAACGAACTGTTCGTCTACTATTTTATATTAAGGAAACTCATTATTACCTGTTCTTCCCCGATGCTTTTAAAGCTATATCGGTCTTTTTTGAAAAAGCTTAATATAAAAAACTTTTCCTCCTGAGGTTGAGTACGCATGAGCTGATTACAAGCGGGAAACCGCAGCAGGTGAACGCCGGTTGTTTTAAGGGATCATTGCACCCCAAGGGCACTTCCTCAGGATGACTACTTCATCCTACAGGGCGCGAGCGACCGAAGGGGATCTTTTTCCTCAACTTTGATATGTTCCTGCCGATAAATACTCCATGACAAATCTTAACAAGAGGAGTTTTGCCATGGAGCGACATATTTTGTATCGTCTGAGCATCCTTGTTCTTTTTATCCTTTTCATTACATCTATCCCGATGTCATGTAAGAGGAAAGTTCCCTGCAACCTTGAAACTAAAGCGGGTTGTCCCGCTGGTACTGTTTGTGAAAAGGTGGGCCCGGATAAGGGATTGTGCCTGTATGACTGTGAACCGGATGGTGATGAGCCCTGTATGGCAGGTGAAGTGTGTTTGCGTTACGCTGATGGTACCCATGCCTGTACACCGAACTGTTCTCCGGGGAGTATAACTGCCTGTAGCAACGATTGGGTTTGTGCTCCAGCTGCAGGTGGGGAGTACGTCTGTCGGCCTGAGTGCGATTTAGACGCGGCTTTTTGTGATGAAGGTGAAGTCTGCCAGCCCTTATCAGATGGAGTTGCCTTCTGTAGAGCACAGTGCGATCCCCTCTCTGTATCAGATTGTGGTGAAGCGTGGACATGCGAGCTGAGAACGGATGGTTTGTATGCATGCTATGAAGAAGTCTTTATAAAAGGAGCGGTATTTGACTCTGCCTCTGAGAACCCTATTGAAGGTGCCCATGTCATCGCAGTTGATAAAACGGGTGCTGCCGCAACGGACGTTGCCATCACCGGCAGTGACGGTGTCTATGAACTCCAGGTTCCCGTAGTGCGGGAACCGGATGGGTCCTTGAATGAGGGGATATATACCCTTCGCATTTCAGCACCGGATTATCTGCCCTATCCCCATGGTATCAGACCGGCTCTGCCCGTTGATGCTGCCCAGGCAACCTATCAGGAAGAAGGGGGATGGCTTTTGGAAAATGCTGCAACCGATATTGCGTTGATAGCACTTAAAGCGGAAGAACAGGGGCGGGGAAGCATTGCAGGCAGCATTGTGGTTGCAGGTGATACGAGCCCTGCCGGTGTACTGGTGGTCCTGGAGGGAACTCCTGAAGGATCCCTCTTCAGCTTTAGTGACAAGAGCGGTCGCTACACCCTCTTTAATGTGCCCGAAGGAAGCTGGCAGGTTCAGGGCTACAAGGCCTTTTTACAGCTGGATGCGGTTCCGGTGACGTTAGCCCTGGGTGAAGATAAAACGGGGATTGACCTTGTTTCCAATGCCAAACCATATGGAACCGTTACCGGTTCAATCAATATTGTAAATGCACCGGGTGGTGCTGCCACGAGCGTGGTACTTGTTCCGGAATCGACCTTTAATGAAACATTTGTGAAGGGAGAGGTTCCCCCCGGACTGCGCGCACCGGCGCCTCCCGAGAGTCCTTCCATAACAAGTGGTTTTACCATTGAAGGGGTGCCTGATGGTCAGTATGTGGTGCTTGCCGCTTTTGAGAATGATTTTCTCGTCCGCGATCCCGACCCTTCAATTTCGGGGACACAGATTCTTCACCTTCAGGTGCCCGACGGTTCTTCCTATGAGATAGATATTGCTTCATCATTTAAAGTTACCGAGTCACTTGTCGTGGTATCCCCGGGTGCTGCTGAACCGGAGCTCATTGCGGGAAATCCTGTTTTTATCTGGGAGGATGATTCAAGCGAAATCAAATACTCGATAGTGGTGTATAATGCCTTCGGTGAAGAAATGTGGAGGGATGACGACCTTCCCCGAGTAACCGGTTCTCCCCAGGTAAGCGTTCCCTATGGTGCAGGGCCCCTTCAAGCGGGTATGTATTACCAGTTCAGGGCAACGAGCTGGAGATTGGATGGACCTATTTCCCAGACGGAAGATCTGCTGGGCGTTTTCTACACGGCTGCTGATTGACGAAATGGTGTAGGTGCTTTAAAAATCTGTAATGTGTTATCTGATGTCGATACGGCGTTAACAAGGGTGGTGTGTAGTTTTTTAGCCCGGTTAGCTGCCCATCAGGTGCGCAGCATCAGACGATGTCGAGATTTTCATACCCCAGCTCCTCTCTTTTTTTTCTGGCAAATCCAAACTGGGGATATTTTTTTAGCAGTTCCAGGAAAATGTTCTCGGGAATCCCGCGCATACGCCGTTCTTCAAAGTGACTCATCATCTGCTGCATTGACGGGTCAAGAGTGAACCTGCCTGTTTTTAAGAAGTTCTCATATCCATAGGTATCAAAGTCTATCAAAGACTGGAGCATGGGCTTCATATCCTCTACAAAGTCTTCCCCCTTATTGGGGATGTCCCGGACGTGCAGCAGATTCTTTTCAAGGCACTGATTGAATAGTGCTTCGGCTTTCTGGTCCCTGAGCAGCACCGTGCTATAGGGTTGAAATTCTGAGCGGTCAATAGTCAGGTCAGAGAAGTAGCCGTCATAATCACAACACAGAAAACACATGTGATGAGGATCTTCTATGATGCGCGTGTGGGGTACGCGGGCCTCACTCCCATCCTGCAAATGAAAAACATAATCCCCGGTAATGCGCTCTTCGAAATGCTTTACGACCTGGTCTTCCCCGCTGACCCCCTTTTCATTCAGCATTACATCCCATGCCCCTTTTTCCATGCGGCACATGCACCCGATGCCTACCACAAAATCGATGTTTCTGGTAAGCCTGTCAGAAATTTTTGCAAGAGCAGGGAGTTCTTCCCGGTAAGCGTGGGCTGCATACTGGAGTTTTTTGAGGCCTAATACATGGCATGCTAATCCGGCAAAAGCAACTTTCTTAAAACCGGTGGTTTCCCTGAGTAGCGTCAAGAGCGGATTTGGATCATATTTTCTGTCGATGCAGTCCAGTAAGTCCTCCGGGTTGGTCACTACTCGCGGTTTGGGGTGATAGCACCAATGAGAGCTATGTTGCTTGCCAGAGGTAATAACGGCATCTGCAAGGTTGTTTTCCAGCAGGTAGGTAAATAGTGTGGTCACGATGCCGCCGTCAGGTGACCGCTCCATGATTTTCTCGTTATTGGAGCTGGCCAGTGTGGCGTGTATGTACGTGCCAAGGGGCGGGATTTCATCCGTGTTAAATGACCACTGCTGCATTGATGTCATGGGTAAAAAAGTTCTCGGGCACGCCAGATAGCAGACGCCGCAGGAATTACAGTCATCGACTAATTCCGGGCTTTCATCCCCCATTGCAAGACTTCCTTTGGGACAAACACTTATACAAGCGCCACAATAGTTGCAGGCTTTTTGATCAATAACAAACTGTTTAAGTGCATCAAAACCATTTTCAGAACGTTGCTTGTGTTTGCTGAGCATCTCCAGTTCTTGCTTATTCATAGGGTTCTTCCTCCTCGCCTCGTATTGACAGAATTACGCCTGTGGTTCAGGTTTGCTGCCCCGTCTCTGTTAGTATAATATAATTAAGCAGTTAAGCATATATCACCCCCTAATGCAAGGATATTTCCTGGGAGTGCCCGTTTTACTCTACACTGTTTCATGTAAACTGCTAGGAATGTAAGTGTAAATCCATGACGGGATCAGGCACCTCTTTTGTCTTCCTGCGTTGCACATCGTGAAAACATTTCTAAACGGGGTTTACCCATAGACGATTGTGTGGTATAGGAAGTATGAGGAAAGCTGTTGGAGAAACTTCATCCGGACCTGAGAGCGAAGAGCACTAAACCAACAGAGTAAATGAATAGATGTATACTATTTCCCGGAGAGATAGGTTCATTGGAGGATAGCACTATGAAGATACTGAGATCAATTTACCTTGAAAACGAACAAGTGGATAGACTGATGAAGCTATCAGCAAAGACTAAGATTCCACAGGCAGTTTTCATAAGAGAAGGGCTGGATCTTATGCTCGCTAAGTATGAAAATGAGATAAAAGGGAGCCATAAAAAAAGGAAAGGGCGATAATCCTGGAGGAAGGTGTATGTATTAGAGGGAGTCATGGAAAATAAGGTCTTGACGGCCATACTATAAGGGTGTATAAGACACCGTCAATATGAACGTGTCTTCTTTGCCCACAATAATGAGCCGACAAGGCACAATATGCTCAGATATCTTTTAAGCGTGGTACTGTAAGACAGTAACAATGTTTATCACTTCAATGATCACGGTGAGCCGCTAGCTCAGCTGGTAGAGCAACGGACTTTTAATCCGTAGGTCGTGGGTTCGATCCCCGCGCGGCTCACCAAAGAAATCAAGCACTTACAGATTTTTGTAGGTGCTTTTTTTATGGCTCATCCTCCTTTGCTATCATTTTGCTACCACTTTCCTCTTTGACTGTCATTTGCTAGAATACATTACTTAGTTTGTTAAGGGTGGTGCCTTTTATTATTTTTCTATACCACACCCCAGCTTCTGGGTAAAGCACAACAGCAAGGAATTCCTTGACTTCTCTGTTGAGGCGTGATTAGATGTATATAAAGTATACGAGGTGTTTGACTAAAAGGACGGGGAGAAAATGGAGGGGGAACATACTATTGCGGATGGTGGATCAGCAGTAGACGTGAATGGTTTTATACATGATAGACTGCCGAGTTGCACGATGACTTGGTGGTTTTTTTGTTGCGACATAAACTTTACAGGGGGGAAGTAATATGAGAGAAAAAACAGGAACTCGTCACCTGGTCTTTGTAGTGTTGTTTGTTTTTGGTGTTACAGGTACGGCCTTGGCTGATAATGCTGCTCAAGTAGAT
This sequence comes from uncultured bacterium, assembly GCA_938024025.1. Taxonomy (GTDB): domain Bacteria; phylum Desulfobacterota; class WTBG01; order WTBG01; family WTBG01; genus CALJBY01. The sequence goes on along the minus strand of CALJBY010000224.1, from coordinate 648 downwards.
GTTAAGATCTCTTATCCTTATGGTCAAACCTCAGCCGTATCTCGTGTCACAGGGGGGGATATTGTTAATGTCTACATCACTTTGCTGGATGTAAATGGTGACCCGGCTACTGCAGGACCACAGGGTGAGATGTTATGGGATGTAACAGCTACTATATCTTCTAACCTTGGAGTGCCTGATTCAATTACACCTTACCAGTTTGCAACTGATAGCGCTGATATTACTTTTGATTCACCTTCCGGAACAGGACCAGTCGCTCGGGCACATGTTGATTACACCGGTGCAAATCCGGGAACGGACATTATTACGGTTGTCGTTGCTGCAGACCCGGACCCCATAGTGGCTACGGCAAGCGTCAATGTGAGCGCACCGGCAGCAGATGGTCTCGTAGTAAGGACCTATCGTGTTGTCGACCCCCCGTCCATGATTTACACGGACATGTTCGCGGATCCCTACTTTCAGAGTGACAATTTTGGCGCCAGTGAGCTTGCAGGTGCTTCTGTAGAGTTTACGGTCGTCGCCGTTGCCGGAGATCTCTACACCTTTGCGCCCGAGCTGGAAGGCCAGGAGGTTACGGTAACCGCCTACGCTGATTACAGCGCAGATAATAATGACATCGGCGATGCCTCTGCGCCCCAGGAACTGGTG
>CALJBY010000223.1 GCA_938024025.1 uncultured bacterium | reverse complement strand
TTATATAGAGATACAGGTGAGCGACGAAAGACACGAGCTCATTAAAAGTGAAGAGTACAGGGACAAGATGTGCTATGTGGTTGAGAGCACTCCTATCCAAAAGGACACACGCTATGGCAAGAGAATGAGTTGGATAGAACGGAACTCCATTATCCCCTTAAAAATCGAGTACTGGGATAGAGGGGGGGAACCTTGGAAGATTGCCGAGGTCGAGTGGCAAAATGTTTTTGGATTCTGGTTTTGGAAGAGTGCAGTGATAAAAAATATTCAAACGGACACTAAAACCTTTATCACTGTTGATGATGTGAGGGTTAATGTGGGCTTGGATGATAGAGACTTTACCAAACACGGCTTAGAAAGACAAAAACATGGATTCTAACATGTCCTGAACAGCATGTCTTAATTAAAGACAAGAGACACTTTATGATTACCCTTTATTCTCTCTAATGACAGCCACGGACGAGTCAGTGATGATTAAATCAAACTATGCCATCGCTCCCTCTATCATCTCCAACACTGGTTTATTCCAGTCAATAAATATGTTAAAGAAACTGCAAAGAACTGAATGTCACCTAGCCAACTCTGGTATTTCGAGAGTCTCAACCGAGCTCTGACCTTGCTTCATAGGGCTTAGGTGACGGGCGAGGAGTTATGGTGCTCCATTGTCGAAGGTCGATTCATATCGCCTTAAAGTGTTGGATGATAATCTCCCCGCCCATAACTATGCAGCCCTTTTAAGCTCATGCTTGCAACGATAATTATCTACATATACCGCATTGTCTCTGACCAGCGCAAAGATAAGCGCCAAAAGCTTGCGGGAGATGGCCGTTACTGCTTTGATCTTCACCATTCCCCGCTTCAGCATCTGATGGTAAGTATCATGCATGATGCCACCACGTTTGATAGTATTGATGGCAGCAAAAAACAACAGCTTTCGCATCAGCGGTCGACCCCGCTTGGAGATTCGGCGCCGGCCGTTAGTGTGCTTGCCCGAACTGATTTCGTACAGATTCAGCCCAGCCAATTTAGTGATTTCAGAGATAGTCTTAAATTGACCAAAGTCACCCACTTCTCCAATCAAACCAGCCACGGTTACTATCCCAAGACCCTTAATCGACACTATACTGCCACTGTAGGGAATTCCCTTAAGTGTTTCTTGCATCTGATCCTCAAGTTGTTCAATGCAGTGATGATGTCTATTGATTTCCTCGATCAACAGGCCAATTTCCATCGCAAGTGCCTCCTGCCCCTCTTGAATCCCAACCGACCTGGATGCAGCATCAACCAGTGCACTGGTGCGCTGAGTGCCAATTCTGCCCCGGCTGATCTTCTTGAGCACCCTTGTCAAAGCCTGTCGATCCAGCGCTGCGATATCCGACGGTATCGGATGATGCCTCAGCACATACAGGGCACTTTTGCAGGTAATATCTTTAAAGATGGTGCTCAATTCGGGAAACAGAATATAAACCAAAGCGTTAAGTTGATTGCTGGCCACAGTGCACTTCTTGATCAATCGTTGTCGTGCCTGCGACAAGCGACGCAGCTGCGCGGCATTCTTTTGGGGAATTACCAGTGTCAGTACGTGTCCCAATGCGATCACATCGGCAATCACTCGTGGATCCTTCCGGTCAGTCTTATTCGGCGAATTGTCCGTCAACTCTTTGATTCGTTTGGTATGCATCGGATTGATCTGAACCAGTTTCACGGGTTTGTCTTTCAAATAATGAAAAAATGGCTCGGCATAGGGACCAGTAGACTCAAAGCCAACGATAATCTCTTCCACCCCCTGCCTACCGGCAAACCGCTCCATCTTATTATAAAACTTATCAAAACTTGTGCGGCTTGTATGAAAGGCAAAGGGTTTAACCTCCGTACCATCAGGGGCTCGAAAATATCCCCAATGAGTCTCCTTACCGATATCAATGGTGACAATCAACGATTTGGGATTGAACTTTTTAACCTTTTTTGTTTGAATAGTTCCCATGGCTATACTCCTCTTTTGATTTTGTTTTTGCTAATACCAACTTACTAAGTTAAAAATCAAAATGAGTATAGCCTTTTTTATTAACACTGAGGCTATCTACAATATAGCAAGCTCCACTACTCCATCACTCCAGTTTTTAATCCGTAACCTGGAATACTGTTAGGGATTCTCCAGGGCTCCCTTCATTTTTACACCAAGTTCGCGGGCTTCATCCATAAAATTTTTGAGCTCCCTCACATCCTTCATCCCCGCAACTGCTCCGAGTTTTCCAACGAGCTTCATCTCACCAAAGGTAACAAACGATTCCATCGTTTCAAGGGCACGTTCGACCCCGTGTCCCGCTACGGCTGAAACGAGGGCAACCGGTTTGTCCGCGAGGGGTTTCCTGCCGTGCATGGGCTGTGCAGATTCTTTTCCAATCCCCATGTAACCGAGGGCAATGCTCCTGTCCATCATGCTCTTTACCAGTCCGGATACATCACCGTAATAGCAGGGGGAACCGAGGACCACCCCTTCACAGTCTATGAGCTTCTTATACAGGTCAGTCATCCCGTCCTTTTGCCAGCACCCCCCTTCAAGTGTGCACCTCATGCACCCTGTGCAGTAACCGATGTTCAGATCTATGAGCCACACCAGCTCTGTTTCAGATCCCGGCCCTTTCAGCACCTCTTCAACGAGGGCCCCCGTGTTTCCCTCTTTCCTTCCGCTCCCGCAGATTCCAAGTATCATTTCTTGCTCCTTTCGTGATAGTAAGTATTGTTAAAAGCAAGCCACAGAAAATTCAAATGCCTAAAATGAGCTAACTTGCCTAAATTAAATAATTGTTTCTAACCGCAAAGACGCAAAGTACACTAAGAGGTTCAAAGGTAAAAAAACTGTAGTCCTCCTCTTTACACTGAGTTTTTCTATGGTTGTTCTGAGAATTTTTTTGCTTAATTTATTTACATCTAATATAGATTTTCTCTGCGTTCTTAGCGCCTCTGCGGTGAGTTCAAATCTTTCCTGTTTTCTGCAATCCGCATTCCGCAGTGGGAGACTCTGTGGTTGCACGTTTACCTTTTAAAAAGTATGTCCTGAGCAATGGAGAAATAATTAAACCGTCTCTTTCCCGCAGGCC
>CALJBY010000222.1 GCA_938024025.1 uncultured bacterium | reverse complement strand
CCGTACCTGACGTTCTCCCGCCGGACCGATGACGGCAAGTTGTGCCTCCTCTTCACCGATGTCTGATTTAAGCCACTGCTGGGCTATATCCGTCTTCTCTCCCCAGATGTGGGTGGCATCCCTCAGTTCGGCCCGTTCGTTATCCACGTAAAGATAAACCGGTTTTTGACTCGCACCCTCGATAATCACCCCATCGTAGCCCGCGTATTTGAGCTCCGGGGCAAAATGTCCTCCGGCAGAGGAGTGAAAGAAGCCGTTAGTCAGGGGGGACTTGGTGTAGACACCCAGACGGCTTCCACAGGGGATGATGGTGCCTGCCAGTGGTCCGGCCAGGAAGATTACTTTATTGTCGGCCGAAAGGGGATCGATCCCTGGTTTGAGCTCATCATAGAGCATCCGGGCGGCAAGGCCCGCACCTCCGATATACTTTCGCAGCTGGCCATTGGGAAGGTCCTCAATCGTGACTGTTTTGATGGTGAGGTTGACCCTCAGGATTTTACGGGTATAGCCTTTGTAAAGTAGTGCCCTGCTCATGCTGCTCCTCCCCTGGTCTCCTCTTCCTCAGAGGGTTTGATGATTTCGCAGGTGGGACATCCCTGGGGATAGGCACCACAGAGGTTGTCACAGACAGGTGCAGCCTTGGAGAAAGGATTGAGCTTTTGAAAAAACCGCCTGACGCCTCCCGGCCGTTTTATCTTTATCCCCTTCCGTACCCCTTCCTTATCCCAGATAATTACCCGGGCCGGGCATACCTTAATGCACTTGGGATCACCACCACAGGCATCACAGGTGTCCTTAATCCTGGGGATGGGGATTTCAGGAATCCCCTCCATCTCGATTTGAATGTTGGAGCGGGCAGGATCAAATACCCCGAGCCGTTCTCCCGAGCAGGCAAGTTCACACAACCTGCATCCCACGCATCGTTCGGGGATAACATTGATCCTCTTTATTTTTTCCCTGAACACCCCGTGGGGACAGTTGTCCCTGCACTCGTAACAGAGGGTACAGGTGCCCGGTACCTCTTCAAGGTTTCTGATGGAAAGCCCTTCTTCTCCTTCGGGCCGTGACTGGAACTCGTATCCCATGGTACAGTGCTGTTCAGGAATACACTCTTCACAGATCTGGCACCGGTCTGTTCTAAAGGGAACCCGGTAGAGGGCAGGCTGGCCCAGTGCTACCCGGTATCCAATGTACCAGCAGAAGTAGCGGCAGTAGACCCGGTAAGCGAACAGTACAGAACCGAGAAACATGCCGTTGGTAAGCACTTTGGTCCAGATCATAGGTTTCCAGAGTGTCTTCCAGTCCGGAGAACGGATCATTTCAGCTGATGATGCAAGCTGGAATACCCGCTCGAAAGTATAAATGACGATGATGAAAGCGACCATGGTGGCCGGTACGTAGATACGGTTAATCTGTGAAAGGAACTTATCAGAAATCTTTATCCCCTTAAAGTTGAAATATTTCCAGATGCCGTCTTGAAAGACTCCTACCGGACACATCCAGCCGCAGAACCAGCGGCCGACGAAGAAGGGCAGGAGAAGAGATCCTACGAACATGGCCAGTGCCCAGAAGAGCAATTCCGGGTTTTCTATGGGCCGTGCTGTCATACCTGCTGCAAAGGTGAGGAGGTATATAGGTAAGATGGTGCTCTGAAAGAAGATACGCCACCGTTTAGTAGCAACGGTCTTTTTTGCCTTTGCTGTAAGATCCGGGGGTGTTTTTAAGAGCCGCAGTCCAATGTATCCGGTATAGAGTACTATGGGAAAGGATATGATCCAGTCCGCATAGGGGAAGAGGGGAGTGCCCTGTCCACCGGCCAGCCAGGCGATCAGATCATTGGTTTGCAGCTTCCATGCCTCCTGGTCGACAGGAAACTGGAAGGGGAAAAAGTTACTCAAGCCCTGGATAGTGAGAAAAATCCAGAAGTATGAGGCCCCCAGGGTATGTCCCCGGAAATAATCGGTAAAAAAGAGGGTGAGGACACACACGCCGACCATTACGCACACCCAGTTGGTGGTGAATACGGTCAATATCCCCCAGATGTAGAGAATAAGCCCCAGGGCTGCCATATTGCGGACGTGTCTTACAAAATCTTCGCGGGTGAAGGCATTAAAGGTCATCTTACACCCCTCCAAAGAGATACTGAAAACGGGTAAGAATAAAGTGGTACTCGGCAGAAGAAATACCAAATCCCATTCGCAGCAGTATTATTACGATTGAAACATTAATCATCTGTAGTTTAAAATAATCCTTGCGGGGTACTTTATTTCTCTTAAAGAGGCGGTGTGCGCAGAGGAAATAGAGCCCAAACCAGGCATACATGAAGATAAGAGATGATATCCACCACCGTCTGGCCCCTGCCTGGTTATTTCCTTTGACTGTCCCGTAGGCGGCGAGAATCGAGGCATTTTGAGCAGTAATCTTCGTCCCCTTTTCAAATGAGCCATAGTCTTCAACCAGAAATCTCCCCACCAGGTCTTCCGGTACCCCTTCCTCAATGTGCAGTGCCATCCCGATACTTTCATTAAACATGTCTGACATAAATCCT
>CALJBY010000221.1 GCA_938024025.1 uncultured bacterium | reverse complement strand
ATGGTAGGAGCGGCTTTAAGCCGCGAATGCATCGCGCATGAATGCGCTCCTACCGAAATTTCAAACATGTTTGGTTAGAACTCATGAAGCCGGTTTTCATCAGGCGTACGGGAGTTTTGTGGATAAGCAGATAAGGCAATTATTCAGGAACGTCCCCTGGGTATCATTAAGTTAACCAATTCAACAAATTCAACCAATAAAACCGATTGAACTAATTCAACTCCGTTTAAATTCTGACTCCCGTCTTCTTACCTCTTTTCTCTCCTTGACTTGATGGTTAGTTTTGATAAGATGCCTTTTGAAGTGTGTCTTTCACTGAGGGCACGGTGCACTAAGCCTATGCGAGCTGTCCCCAAACACTGCTCTTATTATATTTTGAACTCAAGTGGAAAAACCCTACTGTGCCAATTACGAATAGTGAAAAGCAATGGCAACTACGCCCACGTTATCGCGAAACCCAGGAGCTGCTTTCCAACCAGTTGGGTGTTTCACCTCTCCTCTGTCAATTGTTAGCCAGCCGTAACATCACTACACCTGAATCAGCAGAGATTTTTCTTTCCCCCACATTGGGTCACCTGCACTCCCCCTTTCTTATGAAAGATATGGAAAAAGCAGTACAGCGAATCTGCAGTGCCGTGCGAGATCGGGAGATTATCTCACTGTATGGTGATTATGATGTTGATGGAGTTACCGGGACATCCCTCCTCTTCCTCTTCCTTAAAGATCTGGGTGCTAACGTTTCTTACTTTATACCAGACCGCAGAGAAGAGGGATATGGTTTACATCACAACTCCCTGGAGCATTTAAAAAAACAGGGGACACAGCTTATCATCACCATTGACTGTGGCATTTCTGATTCTGAACAGGTTCTTTTTGCCCGGCAGCAGGGTATAGATGTTATTATAACAGACCATCATGAAGTACCCGATGTGCTTCCCGCGGCCTATGCTATTGTAAATCCCAAGCAGAACGATTGCACGTTTCCCTTTGATGCACTTGCAGGTGTTGGCGTAGTATTTAAACTCCTCATGGCTCTTCGGAAAACATTGCGGGATCAGGGATTCTTTACCGGTCGTTCTGTGCCGAACTTGCGGGCATATCTCGACCTCGTTGCTCTGGGTACGATTGCCGACATCGTACCGCTGATCGATGAAAACCGTATCCTGGTGAAGTATGGTCTTCAAGAACTGACCCAGGGAAAGCGCGTAGGCATAGAAGCACTGAAGGAAGTCTGCGGCCTTTCTGCCGTGCCAATCACATCTCATCTTGTGGCCTTTAGATTGGCCCCTCGCATTAATGCACCGGGACGTATGAGCAGTGCGACACGATCGGTTGAACTGCTCACCACCGACGATGACGGGAAAGCTCGAGAGATAGCACTCCTTTTAGAAGACGAAAACAAAAAAAGGCAGCAGGTAGAATCCCGTATTGTGAAGGAGGCCTCTACCCTCGTTGAAGCAGATCAACGCTTTAAGGAACGTCAATCAATCGTTCTTGGTGCACCCCTGTGGCACCCCGGTGTGATTGGTATCTGTGCTTCTCGATTACTTGATAAATACCTGAAACCCTCAATCCTTATCGCCTGTGACGAAGAGAAAGGCATCGGTAAGGCTTCAGCAAGAAGTCCTGAGTCGTTTCATCTCTATGAGGGATTGAAGGAATGCCGCCATCTACTCAGGAGCTTCGGTGGTCACCACTCAGCTGCCGGTCTCACTATTGGGTTGGAGAATATTGAAGCTTTTCAGGTGCTCTTTGAAAAAGTGGTGTCGGACCGGATCGCGGATGAGCGCTCTGTTCCTTCCATTGCCATTGATGCTGAGGTGAGCTTGTGCGACATTTCAGAAACACTGGTTAAGGAGATTTCACTGCTTGAACCCTTTGGGCTCTGTAATCAGGAGCCTACCTTTAGTTCCCTTGCGTTTGATTCCTACAGACCACAAATTGTGGGTAAGGGCCATTTAAAACTGAAAATTACAGAAAACAGTCAATGCTTTGATGCAATAGGATTCAACCTGGCAGAAAGATTTTTCTCCCTCATTCAGGAAGATTCGGACGTTTCCCTTCAGGAGAAGAAACGAGTTAGGATAGCTTTTATTCCACAGATGAATGACTGGCAGGGGAGGAGGAGTGTTCAGTTAAAGATAAAGGATATTAAGTGTGTTTAGAGTGATACCTAGGGGACGTTCCTGAATAATTGCCTTATCTGCTTATCCACAAAACTCCCGTACGCCTGATGAAAAACGGCTTTATGGGTTCTAACCAAACATGTTTGAAATTTCGGCAGGAGCGCATTCATGCGCGATGCATTCGCGGCTTAAAGCTGCTCCTACCATAACTCTATCTGAAAGAGAACTGCTCAGATGTAGTTGCGTAAGAACCTCATTGCAAGAAGTTACAGTTGTGTTGGGTGTCAACTGGAGAATTACGGATAAGCAGATTGACTTATTAGGAATCAGAAGGCAAGAAGATAAATGCCTAAAATGAGCTAAAGGATACCTAGGGGACGTTCCTGAATAATTCACTTATGAGGAGTCAGAAGGTAAGAAGTTATTGTCATTAGTCATTGGCTAGAAACAGGAACAAATGACCAGTGACTACTGGCGACAAGATACAAACCCATCACTCCAGTACTCCAATACTCCATGAACTTCGCGCATCATTTGTACACTTGAAACTCGTAACACGTAACTCGCATACCGTGTACGATAAAGATACCTTTGCTATGGCACCGTTAAAAAAGAAAATAACAGACGGACTAAAAGAGTGGCCTCAAGCACTGGCAGTCTGGATGTTTCAGAAAATCATCCCTTTGTTTCCCCTTAAGGCATCCTATGCAGTTGCTCACGGACTTTCAGAGCTGTCACTCCGCCTTTTACAAAAACAAAGAAAAACAATTCTCGGCAACATGGATGTAGCGTTTGGCAATCAGATGAGCAAAGAAGAAAAAACGGAAGTTGCAAAGGAAATGGCAACTAACATGTTTAAAGGCTTCTTTGAATGTTTTTACCTGTCGAGTACCTTCAGGAGCAAAGTCAAGGGCATTGCGAGCATAGAAGGGAGACACCACCTGGATGAGGCTCTCGCTCGTGGTAAGGGAGTGATTACTCTCAGCGCTCACTTCGGGAATTTCATTATCCTGGGATCAGTCATGGCACAGGAAAACTATCCCTTTTATATGGTCTTAAAAGATCCCCCCAGTAAACCCCTCGCACGATTATTTGAGAAATTCAGGAGATCAGCAGGACAGCAGTGGATTACCACCACACCGTGGAGGGAGTGTCAGAAGAAAATATTTCGCTGTTTAAGAAAAAATGAAATCATTTGCCTTATCGCCGATGAATATAAGCGCCGCGGTGGAGTTGAAGTAGATTTCTTTGGTTATAAGACCCCCACTGCAGTCGGACCGGCTGTGCTCTCCCTCAGGACAGGAGCAGCGCTTGTTCCTCTTTTCATAGTCCGCCAAAATGATGACACCCATAAGATTATCATTGAACCTGCTTTGGAGTTTACGCTTACGGGCAACCAGGCAGAAGATATTTATCACATAACCAGCGCCTTTACTCAAAGAATAGAGTGGTACATAAGGAGGTATCCCACCCAGTGGTTATGGCTTAATCGCAGGTGGAAAAGACGATCACAGGGAGATAAACACCATCAGGGGTGATCCCCGAGGTCATGCTGCAACCGGGCAATTCGGTGGGCAACTTTATCAAGAATGCCATTGACGAATGAACCAGACTTGTCTGAACCAAACTTCTTGCCAAGCTCAACAGCTTCATTGAGAACGACTTTAGGCGGGATATCATCACAGAACATTAATTCGAAAATTGCTAATCGTAAAATGTTTCTATCAACAATGGTCATCCGCTTTAACCGCCAGTGCTCGGAATAGTGTTCAATAATGACATCAATCTCTTCCTCGTGTTGACAGACGCCGCTCACAATTTTCTGTGAAAATTCTTTTAGATCACCGGGTGGAGCAAAGTGGTCCCAGAAAAGATTAAAATCCTCATCTGTCTTACCTTCACTCATATCAATTTGATAGAGGACTTGCAGGGCTATTTCCCTTGATTGTGTTCTCTTCCCCAACAGAAAGTCTCCCTGAGTCTTTTACTCCCCTGTTGCTGATCCCCGTTAAATCTCTTTTAACAGGTTAACCATCTCAATAGCTGCCATGGCAGCATCCCACCCTTTATTCCCCGATTTGGTTCCCGCTCGCTCTATGGCCTGTTCAATGTTATCGGTAGTAAGAATTCCGAAGGATATGGGTATACCTGAATCGAGGGTTACTTTTGCAATACCTTTAGTAACTTCAGCGCTGATATATTCAAAGTGAGGCGTAGCACCTCTAATGACTGCACCTAAACAAATAACAGCATCATAGTTACCTGAATCGGCCAATTTCTTTGCCATCAGGGGTATTTCAAAGGAGCCAGGAACACGAATAGTTACCATATGTTCATCTTCTGCTCCATGCCGTAAAAGTGCATCCAGAGCCCCATCCAGTAGTTTTGCATTAATAAAGTCGTTGAAACGCGAGACCACAATAGCAAATCGTACTCCTTGAGCATTTAATGTGCCTTCTATTATCTTAGTCATAGCTCCCTCCTTCGTGGGATCGGCGATTAAATCACCGCTCAATCAAAATTCAACATATGTCCCAACTTTTTTTGCTTCGTTTTTAAATACCGCACATTCCTTCCGGTTGGTTCCGTTTCAAGGGGAATCCTCTTGCTGACAATGAGACCATATCCTTCAAGACCAACGATCTTCTTTGGGTTATTGGTTATTAAGCGCATCTTCCTTATGCCCAAATCCCGAATGATTTGTGCTCCCACCCCGTAATCCCTGAGGTCTGCTCCAAAACCGAGTGCCTCGTTTGCCTCAACCGTATCTTTCCCTTCATCCTGTAAGGCATACGCCTTCATCTTGTTGACAAACCCGATACCCCGACCTTCCTGACGCATGTACACAATCACTCCTTTGCCTGCCTCTTTAATCATAGCCATAGCAGCATGCAGCTGTTCACCGCAGTCACACCGCTCTGACCCCAGGGCATCTCCGGTAAGACATTCTGAATGGACCCGCACCAGGACTTCCTCGTCTTCACTCCACTCTCCCTTGACCAGCGCTATATGTTGATTGCGTTCTACCTCACTTTCATAAACGATCCCCTTAAAATCACCACCATAGGTAGTGGGAATAGTGGTCGTAACAGTCCTCTTCACCAGAGACTCAAACTGCAGCCTATAGGTAATGAGATCAGCAATCGTTATAATTTTCAATCCATGCTCCTGGGCAAAATCAACAAGATCCGGCATACGGGCCATACTCCCGTCATCTTTCATTATTTCACAAATGACTCCTGCAGGTTTTAACCCAGCCAGGCGTGACAAGTCAACCGATCCCTCTGTCTGACCTGTCCTGCACAACACTCCTCCGTCCCGTGACCTCAAGGGGAAGATATGGCCCGGGCGGGCTAAATCTTCCGGTGTGGCACCGTCAGCGATAGCCGAGAGGATCGTAACCGCCCTATCCTCAGCAGATATGCCTGTAGTCGTCCCTTTCTTTGCGTCAATTGAAACGGTAAAAGCGGTCTGAAAGGCAGAAGTGTTGTCCTCCACCATTAAAGGAATAGCAAGGCGGGCGACATCTTCTTCCGTCAGAGAAAGGCAAATAAGACCTCTCCCGTACTTTGCCATAAAATTGATCGCCTCTGGGGTAACCTTCTCCGCAGCCATAGTCAGGTCACCTTCATTTTCACGATCTTCATTGTCACAGAGAATAACCATCTTCCCCTGCTTGATATCCTCAAGTGCTTCCTGAATAGTACTTACTGACATGATCTTTCCTCCATCACTACTCTCCCTGAATAAACTACAAACTGAGAGAGTATGATCTCATTAAACGTTTCCAGGCAAAAAAGAGCGCCCAAACTGGCCAGCATGAAGGCTTGAAAGGGTGTAAGAATGCTCTAGCGTGCAGTAGTTAGTGCTAACAAAAAGATTCCGCCCACTCGTGTATTATAAAAAACCATGTTCAGAGAGAAAGTTAAGATCTATCTTTTTCCCCGGTTCCTTGGTAATAAGGCGATCAAGATATTTACCAATTATATCCGTCTCAATATTGACTGGATCACCAACCTGTTTCCCCGTAAGAAGAGTATGCAGGGCGGTATGGGGAATAATAGTAACACTAAAACGGTCTCCCTCCACCTCGTTAACGGTTAGGCTAATACCATCTACCGCGACAGATCCTTTTTCTACGAGGTAGCGAGCACTTTTATCGGAAATGGTGATCAGTATCTTCTGGGAACGTCCTTCCTGGATTACCGCGGCAATAGTCCCCACTTCATCGACATGCCCGGTAACCAGATGCCCTCCCAGACGATCACTGACTCTGAGCGCCCGTTCTAAATTAACCTTCTGGTGCAGTTTCGTAGTGCGCAGGGTGCTCCTTCTCATCGTCTCAGCTGATGCGTCAACACTGAAGCTTTGTGAACCCACTTCAGTAACCGTGAGGCAGACACCATCAACTGCAATGCTGTCCCCCTGTTTAAGGTCATCAAGACCCGGGGAATGGCTGACTCCTATAAGCGCACCACCTGGTCCTCTATCAAGTCTGCTAATGGTACCCACATCTTCTATTAATCCGGTAAACATACCTCTCAAGCATTATACGTTAATGATACCGTTTACCAAGGGAGTTTTTACTGCTTTCCCTTTTCGGATCTGGTTTATTGAGATAGCCTTCCACCAGAACATCATCCCCGCATTTCTTCACGGTAAGATCATGAACCTTACGTGCCCGGCTAATCCTGTCAGCTCCCTTTCCTGCAGTAATACCATACGCCAGACTACCACCCAAAATCTTCGGAGCATAGAAGAAAATAATTTTATCTACAATCCCCTCATTGAAGGCCGAAGTGCTTATGTTCGTTCCGCCTTCAATGAGGACACTGGTGATTTCCCGTTTGCCCAGGATTCTCATCAAACTGCGCAGGCTAACCCTCCCGTCTTTTGAAGCCACCGTAATGATGGTGCCCCCCGCCTTCTCAATCTGCTCTTTCTTTCTTTTGGACGCTCTTTGCGTCGTTGCAACGATAACACCCGATCGAGAGTTCGGATTAAAAACCCTGGCCCGGGGTGAAATACTCAAGGTACTGTCAACAATAACTCTTACGGGGTCTCTACCCCGTTTTCCCCCTAATCGTGTTGTCAGCAAAGGATCATCGGCCTGTACGGTTCCACTCCCCACCAGTATGGCATCAACCTGATTCCTCAGTGCATGTACTTTCTGGAGAGACTGCTGAGCAGTAATACCGCGAGAATCACCGGTCCTGGTTGCAATTTTTCCATCGAGGCTGGAGGCTACCTTAAGAATGACAAAGGGAATTCTCCTGGTAATGTAGTGGACATACACTTCATTTAATTTTCTGCACTCGTCCTCTAAAACACCACTGGTGGTTACAATCCCTGCTGCTTTGAGCTTCGCCAGACCTTTGCCTGCAACTAACGGGTTGGGATCGGTCATCCCGATAACAACCTTCTTGATCCCCCGGTCAACAATCGTTTCAACACAGGGAGGTGTTCTGCCATAGTGACAGCATGGCTCCAGGGTAACATATAAATCAGCATTACGGGCTTTTCTTCCCGCTTTGCTGAGGGCATTGATTTCAGCATGGGGACTGCCTGCCCTATGGTGGTAACCGACTCCCACTATCTCGCCCCGTTTAACAACCACTGCACCCACCAGGGGGTTGGGACTTACTCTGCCAAGGGCCCTTTTAGCCTGAGCAAGGGCAATTTTCATGTACTTTTCAGACATCCACAGTCCCTTATGCTTTCTGCCCTTTTTTACCCGCCTTTCCTTCCCGTTTACTCAATAACTCTCTGATTTCATTCATAAATTCAGTTAAATCCCTGAACTGGCGGTACACAGAGGCAAAGCGCACATAGGCAACCCCGTCGAGCTGATGGAGTTCGCTCATAACGACCTCACCGATATCATTGCAATTAATTTCCTTGTCCCCTCTGTCCTGGAAGTACCGCTCGACCCGATCAACAAGGCCCTCTATGGCATCGATACTTATGGGAAGATTAGAACAGGCTTTCTGCACACCTGAAAGGATTTTGCCCCGGTCAAAAATTTCCCGGTTTCCATCTTTTTTGATGACAACCGGCAACATGTCTTCTACCCGTTCATGGGTCGTAAAACGCCTTTGGCACTCAGTGCACTCTCTGCGTCGTCTCACCACTGTCCCATCCTTGCTCAAGCGGGAATCAATAACTTTATTATCCAGGCTAATACAAAAGGGACACTTCATCTTCCTTTCTCCTTTATTATAAGTAGGTTAGCATACCTTTTGAGGATTATGGTTATCGTATAAACAGATGGGAGGATATCTCAGTTGTTGGCAAGGAAGAAAAAACTCTTTTTATTCTACACTTTTTTTTACGTTTGTCAATGCTATCCCCGCCTCTTTCATTAACTTTTCCGATAAACTATCAGGATACCCTTCCTCATAGAAGATGGACTTTATACCTGCATTGATTATCATCTTTATGCAAATACTGCAGGGAAGGTTGGTACAGAAAAGAACGGCATCTTTAATAGAAGTGCCGTAAGCAGCTGCCTGAACAATAGCATTTTGTTCAGCATGTGAACCTCTGCAGAGTTCATGGCGCTCACCAGAGGGAATATTCTTTTGTTCTCTCAGGCATCCAACATCCAGGCAGTGATCTACACCAGAAGGAGCTCCATTATAGCCTGTTGATAAAATCCTCTTATCCTTTACCAGAATGGCCCCCACCTGACGCCGTATACAGGTAGACCGTTTAGCTACCAGATGGGTTATGTCCATGAAATATCGTTCCCAGCTTGGTCGTGACATGATTTCCCGTTATGGTGATTAAGAATTGATAGAATGGTGCGATGAGAAGCCTGATAGGGAGGAGATCTATATCTCTATACGTGATAGGGGGTTAGGACCCAAAGAGCTGCTTTTCAATCCCTGCAATCTTGTCTAATCGTCTTTGATGCCGTCCACCTTGAAAAGGCGTTTCCAGCCAGGTTTTTACAACAATCTTGGCTGTCTCATCCGTAAGATAACTTCCCGCCAGCACTAAAACATTGGCATCAATATGTTCCCGACACTGCCGTGCTGTTTGAAGATCAGCACAAAGCGCCGCTCGAACAGAGGGAAACTTATTGGCCACAATTGACATCCCAACACCCGTACTACAAACGAGAATGCCACGATCAGAGATTCCTCGTGAGACCTCATCTGCAACGAGAGCGGCAAAGTCAGGGTAGTCAACGGATTCTTCAGCCGAGGTACCCTTATCCTCAACAGTAAACCCTTCTTTGCCTAAAAATACCTTTAATTCCTCTTTGAGAGTATATCCCCTGTGATCAGAGGCAATAGCGATGCGCATATACTTCCTATCAGCCAGTAAATTCTCTAAAGATAAGGGTGGCGTTTGTACCACCAAATCCAAAAGAGTTGGACATGGCAATTTTTACCTTGGCTTCTCTTGGGGTATTGGGAACATAGTCCAGATCGCATTCAGGATCGGGCGTTTCATAATTAACCGTGGGTGGAATCACCCCGTGTTTTATTGCCAGCACACTGTAAACTGCTTCCACCCCTCCTGCTGCACCTAACAGGTGTCCTGTCATCGATTTAGTAGAGCTGACCGGGATCTTTTTCGCACGATCCTTAAAAACAGTCTTCATCGCCAGGGTCTCAGACAGATCATTGAGCGGTGTTGAAGTGCCATGGGCATTGATATAGCTGATTTCATCATAGGAAATATGAGCATCTTTCAAGGCCACTTCCATGCAGCGGGCTGCACCGATACCATTGGGGGAAGGGGCGGATATGTGGTAGGCATCACCGTTACAGCCGAAACCAATAATCTCCGCGTGAATCTCTGCTCCTCTCGCACGGGCATGCTCCAGTTCCTCTAAGATAAGCAGCCCTGCTCCCTCGGCCATTACAAACCCTTCCCGATCCTTATCGAAGGGACGGCTGGCCTTTTCTGGTTCATCATTCCGGGTCGAAAGCGCCCGCATTGAACAAAATCCGCCAATAGCAAGGGGGGTAATGACAGACTCTGCACCTCCAGCAATCATAGCATCTGCATCCCCGCGCTGTATGATCCGGAAAGCCTCACCTATAGAATGGTTACCAGTAGCACAAGCCGTTACGACACTGCTGTTGGGCCCGCGTGCGCCAAAGTATATGGAGATCTGACCGGGGGCGAGATTGACAATAAGCATCGGGATGAAAAAGGGTGATATTTTCTTTGGCCCCTGTTCAAGCAAAATAGTATGGTATTTTTCGATCGTCGATAATCCACCCATGCCTGCGCCTACCAGAACACCTACCCGATCTGCATTACTTTCATCAATCTTCAATTGGGAATCCTCAAGGGCCATCATACCGGAGGCAAGTGCGTAATGGATAAAAATATCCATCTTCTTCGTCTCTTTTTTATCGATATAATTTTCAGGATTAAATCCCTTTACTTCTCCGGCAATTTTACTGGGATAATCACTTGTATCGAATTTGGTGATAGGACCAATACCCGACTTAGCCTGGCAGAGTGCATCCCAGTTCTCTTTAACTCCAATACCCAGGGGACTCACGGTGCCCATTCCCGTTACTACAACTCGTTTATTCACTGCTATGTCCTCATCTGCTCGTTGCAAGAAGAGCTCCTCTTCAATAAAATATGGTGCATGAACGCTGTTGTTACGAAGAGCTGTTCTTAATGTAGTTTATTGCATCCTGAACCGTTTGAATCTTTTCGGCATCCTCATCAGGAATCTCTTTGCTGAATTCCTCTTCCAGAACCATTACCAGTTCAACCAGGTCAAGCGAATCCGCACCTAAGTCATCCACAAAGGAAGCTTCAGGTACCACCTCATCAGCACTTACTCCCAACTGCTCAATTACGACATTTTTTACCTTTTCTTCAATGTCCATGTTCTTCTCACCTCCATTTATAATAGCATCACTTACATGTACAATCCACCATTAACCCCTATTACCTGACCGGTAATATAACTTGCCTGTTCAGAAGCCAGAAAATAAACTGCATGGGCCACATCTAACGGTGTACCAAGCCGTTGAAGGGGTATCTGTTTAATCAATGCTTCTCTCTCTTTTTCGGGTATCGCATCCGTCATAGCTGTTGCAATGAAGCCCGGTGCAACTGCATTAACCGTTATACCGCGCTCGGCATATTCACGTGCGATAGCTTTGGTAAACCCAATAACACCTGCCTTAGATGCAGAATAGTTGGCCTGACCCGCATTTCCCATAAGACCGGTAATGGAAGCTATATTGATGACCGTACCCCTTTTTTGACGCAGCATCAGTTTGATAGCAGCCTTGGTACAGTTGAAAGTGCCTTTCAGGTTAACAGCCATTACCTGGTCCCACTGCTCTTCTTTCATTCTCAAAAGAACATTATCCTTAGTAATCCCCGCATTATTAACTAAAATATCCACAGCACCAAAGTGCTCCGAGGCCTCTTTAATCATGCGCTCTGCATCAGGGGGGGTTGTCACATCAGACTTAAGTGCCAGGCATGCACCTCCTGCCGTTTCAATTTCACGGGCAGTCTCAGTTGCCATCTCCAGGTTGATATCACACACCACCAGGGAAGCCCCCTTCCCGGCTAAATAGACCGCAATGGTTTTACCGATACCCTGAGCGGCGCCGGTAACCACAGCAACTTTATTCGCACGTTCCATACTACCGTGTCTACCTCCTTTGCGTTATGCTCAATTGTGCCCTGAAAGTGCCTTTAGGTCGTCAGCATTCCCCAGGTTGACCGTTTTGACATCTTTGGTTATTCTTCTCATGAGCCCGGTAAGGACTTTGCCCGGACCTATTTCAATAACGGTTTTTATTCCCCGCTTAACCAGTTCTCTCATTGATTCTTCCCACCGAACAGGATGATCTACCTGTTTAACCAGAATATTTTTAATCTCCTCTTTAGATGGATAGGCCTCAGCATCAGCATTGGAAATGACAGGAATACCGATGTCACAGACCGGAATATCCTGCAAAGCATCGTGCAATCTTTCTGCTGCCGGTTTCATCAAGCTGCAATGAAAGGGGGCACTCACTGCCAGCATTACCGCCTTTTTTGCACCGCGTTCCAGGGCAAGCTCGACAGCCCGTGTAACTGCCTGCGCATGTCCTGAGATGACAATCTGCCACGGGGAGTTAAAATTTGCAGGAGCAACAACCTCTCCCTGTGCAGCCTGGACACAGAGTTCCTCCACCTCAGGGGCTTCTAATCCCAGGATGGCTGCCATCGCACCTTCTCCAGGCGGCACTGCCTCCTGCATGAACGTTCCCCGCAGGCGAACAGTTCGTACAGCATCGGGGAAAGCAATTGCTTGCGCAGCCGTCAGAGAAGAATATTCGCCTAAACTGTGCCCTGCCAGGACAACAGGGTCTATACCCGTTTCCGAAGACAACACCCGCAGACTTGCTATACTTGTTGTCAGTATCGCAGGCTGGGTATTGAAAGTGAGCTTCAGATCTTCTTCAGGCCCATTGAAACAGAGGCCGGAAAGATTAAAACCTAAAGCCTCGTCTGCTTCCTCAAAAGTTTCACGGGCAACTTTAAAGTTCTCGGTGAGCTCTTTTCCCATCCCCACATACTGGGAACCTTGTCCGGGAAAAATGAAAGCTGTTTCTGACATCGTATCTCCCCTTGCACTCGTTAATAGACTACGGATTGGTCCCAGCACGTCACTTGCTGGCACTTTCCTTAATGAGATACTGTCCTATGACGTTTCGCTGAATTTGGTTGGTTCCCTCGTATATCTGCAGTATTTTGGCATCACGCATCATCTTCTCAACCGGGTAGTCCCGCGTGTAACCGTAGCCGCCAAATATTTGAACCACATCCGTTGTTACTTTCATGGCTACATCAGTAGAAAAGAGCTTACTCATGGCTGACACTTTGGGCAAATCTTTTGATCGTGCATCTGCAGTTCTAGCAGAAAGATACATCAGTGCACGTGCTGCCTCAATCTGTGTAGCCATATCAGCAAGCATGTGCTGCACAGCTTGATGAGAAATGATCGGCTTTCCAAATGTTACTCTTTCCCGGGCGTACTCAACTGCTGCATCAAGGGCTCCCTGGGCTAATCCTACTCCCTGAGCAGCAATACCGGGACGTGTCTGATCGAATGTTTTCATCGCAACGATAAACCCCATCCCCTCTTTAGCTATCAGATTTTCTGCAGGGATGCGGCAGTCTTCGAACACCAGTTCCCTGGTAGCAGAGGCCCTGATACCAAGTTTTTTCTCCTTCTTCCCGAAGGTAAATCCCGGGGTATCTTTCTCAACGATAAAGGCACTGGCACCCCGTGGTCCCTTACTCTTATTGGTTATGGCGACGACTGAATAGATCTCAGCCTCTCCCCCGTTGGTAATCCACTGCTTGACACCATTCAATACATACTCATTGCCTTCTTTCACTGCCGTCATGCGAATAGACGCTGCATCACTCCCGGCACTCGATTCGGTAATACCAAAGGCGGCTAATTTTTTCCCGGAAGCAATCAGGGGCAGGTACTTCTTTTTCTGATCCTCACTCCCGTAGAGCAGTATGGGATAGCAGCCTAAACCACTCGCAGCAAAAGAAACAGAAACACCTATGCAATACCTGCTGAGTTCCTCCACGGCAAGACAATTTTCATAATTACCGAAATCTAATCCCCCATACTGTTCAGGAATGTAAATACCAAAAAGCCCGGCTTCGGCCAGAATATTCATAATGTCCCAGGGAAATGTTTCGGTTTCATCAAGTTCAGCCCTCACCGGAAGGATTTTTTCCTTAGCAATTTTCCGGGTCAGTTCCACAATCTCTTTCTGTTCATCAGTAAAGCCATACTCCATGTCTTCATTCTCCTGTTGTAGTTAATGAGTCCTCTATAAAAAACAATGCGGTCAGAAAACGATTACCACCTCACCAGTGCTGATCCCCACGTCAGGCCCGCACCAAAAGCATTCAAGAGCAGCAAGTTGTCCTCCTGGATTCTTCCTGCTCTATTGGCTTCATCTAAAGCAATGGGGATGGATGCTGATGAGGTGTTACCATACTTGTGAATATTAACAAAAACTTTTTCTTCAGGCAGGTTCAGCCGTTTAGCTATAGCTTGGATAATTCTCAAGTTAGCCTGGTGGGGTATGAGGAGATCGATATCACTGTCTTTGATGTTGTTGTGCGCTATTGCTTCAAGAACGACATCTTCCAGTGATTTCACCGCAATCTTGAAAAGCTTATTGCCGTCCATCTTAAGATAGTGCAGTCTTTCATCGATACTTTCATAGGTGGGGGGAACTCTAGAGCCACCCCCCGGTTGAAAGAGCAGGTCTTTATAACTGCCATCAGAATGAAGGTGGGTCGATAAGATTCCCTGGTGGCCTTCTTCCGCCACTAACACCACTGCACCTGAGCCATCTCCTAACAGGACACAGGTCCCTCTGTCCTGGTAATCGGTTACTTTTGAGAGATTTTCCGTTCCAACGACGAGTGCCTTTTTATACTGCCCGTTCTTAAGGAAATTATCGGCAACAGAAAGTCCATAGACAAAACCGGAGCACCCCGCAGAAAGATCAAAGGCAACTGCCTTTTTTGCGCCGAGTGCATCCTGAACCAAACAGCCAACAGAAGGGAAAAACATATCAGGGGTAACGGTACCCACAACAATGATATCCAGTTCTTCAGGTGACACCCCGGCCATATCCAAAGCCCTTCGGGCCGCATTGGTTGCAAGGGTTGAAGATGCTTCTCCGTTGGCAGTAATCCTTCGCTCCCTGATACCGGTACGGGTAAGAATCCATTCATCAGTGGTATCGACTATCTTTTCCAGTTCTTCGTTGGTAAGTACTTTTTCAGGCAGGTACGAACCTGTACCTACAATGCGAGATCGTATCATTCGCTAACAGCTACCTCATAAAAGGTTATTTTCTGATGGAGCAGCATGAGAAATGAGGGTGCACTTACACCTCTTCTACCTTGATCACTTCCCGGCTCTTGTAGGTGCCACAGTGGGGACAAACATGATGGGGTAGTTTTGTTTCACCGCACTGTTGACATGCAGTCATATTCACTGGGGATAAGCAATCATGGGTACGACGTTTTCTCTTCCTCGACTTTGAATGTCTCCTCGTTGGTAAAGCCATAACGGTCTCTCATAGTATTAGGATTTTTGTTTGAGCGGAAAATTCTTGAGGGCCTCAAACGCTGAGATCTTCTCGTTTTCCCTGCTACACTGGCATGAACGGTTATTTAAATTTTCTCCACACTGCTGGCATATCCCCTTACAGGTTTCTCCACATAAGGGATATGTAGGAATAGTCACAAAAATTTGTTCTACGAGCAATGGAACCAGGTCGAGGTCAGTTCCCTTATTATAGTACACCACATCCAAATCGCCCCTTCTTACCTCCATCTCAGGAAGGGATTCAACACTAGCCGAAGGGCAAAGCGTGTAGTGAAATTGTGCTTCCAGGGGATAAGCAAAGTCATCCAGACATCTCACACACGGCAGGGTGAGCGCTGTCGAGATAACCCCACGGGCTGAGAATTCCTTTCCCATCCTGAAAACATCTACCTGGATCGTGATCCCATCAAGGAAAGTAAAGTCACTGTTAGCTGCATCCCGCACAATATCCCTAATCCACTCTTCACTCTTGCTGCAGGACAGGTGATAGCCGGATTCCCCTACTTCATCTAATGAGATGCTGAGAGCACTCTTTTTTTTGTTCAATCTGCCCATTTAAAACCTATTCATATATGCAGAAAATTAATTTTTGTCAATTAAAAAATAATCTGGCAGCTGTTTATAATTTAGCAAAACAATAGGATAGGGTTACCAGGGGCACTGGATCAGGTGTTCTATCATATTGTTAAGGTTGATTTTTCTATCAGCAAACCGTTATGTTTAAGAGCTGCATCACCTGGACATATAGCTATCCTAAAAAAATGCATGCCGAGTACTATATATTGGATAATGGCTAATGTCAAGCACGATATATTGCACGCATGCTGAAATTGCTGATCAGAGTCTCTTCTTTCTTATGAGATCGTTTGCATTCACGGGCAGATCTGTTCTGAGTAGAATTTCCTGACCAGGTTGGGCTACCCGGAGCATTTCTCCCTTCCCGTTAGTGAACTCTCCCAGTTTCATATGGTAACTCTTCAATTCCTTAGTAATAAACTCAATCTCATCTCCTGAGACGATCTTATTGCGAACCTGGATTTTTACCTGCTTCCCGGCATCGGGAGAGGAACGCTCATTACGGAAAGGGCTGATTTCTCTCACGACCCCCACCAGGGTGTGCGTTCTGATATACTCAGAAGTAGCATAATTATAGCTTTCACCGGAAGGGGCGTCGAGAGCAAAACCAGTGGTGTAGTCACGGTGACTGAGCTTTTTCAATTCCTCCATCCACTGCTGTTGATAGTGATACTTTTCAGGATTCTTTCTGTAACAATCCAGGGCATGGCGGTATATGCGTGTAACACCCCCTACATAGTTAATGCCCTTCATCCTTCCTTCGATTTTCAACGCATCCACCCCCGTGGCAATAATCTCAGGAAGGTATGCTATAAGGCAGAGGTCTTTTGCATTGAAGATATAACTTCCATGCTCATCTTCACTAATGGGAAAATAGACACCGGGACGGTTTTCTTCCATGAGTGCATATTTCCAGCGGCAGGGATGTGCACATGCCCCCCTATTCGAGTCCCGGTGTGCCAGATAGGTGCTGAGAAGGCACCTGCCGGAATGTGAAATGCAGAGAGAACCGTGAATAAATATTTCAAGCTCAAGAGAAACCTTCTGTTTTATGAATGCAATCTCTTCCAGAGAAAGTTCCCGTGCAAGGTTAACACGGGTTATACCCTGTTGCTGCCAGAAGGAAGCACTGCTCCAGTTGGAGGTACTCAACTGGGTACTTACATGGATCGGGATATGCGGTACAATCTGCCGAGCATGGGCTATAATCCCCGGGTCACTAACAATCAGGCCATCAACTGCCAGGTCGCTTAAAGATGAGAGATAATCAGGAAGATCATTCATGTCGCTGTTGCGAGCAATGATATTAAGTGTAACATAAACCTTAACCTGCTCACTACGAGCAAACATCATTGCCTCTTCCATCTCAGAGAGGGTAAAATTCCCGGCATAGGTTCTCAATCCATAGTGCTTTCCGCTCAAGTAGACAGCATCAGCACCACAGTGAATGGCCATCTTTAGTTTCTCCAGATTACCGGCGGGAACTAACAGTTCAGGTATTTTCATAAGACACCCATTGGTGACATGTGTGTTATGAGTTTCGCGTTGCGGGTTACGGGTTACGGGTTGCAGGTTACGGGTTTTCCCTCTCTTCTCTGTGGAGAGGATTAAGGTGAGGGGGGGGAAGTTTCTGAGTTCTGACTCCTGACTCCTGTTTTTTCAACTTTAGGCATTTGTATTTTTACTCTGCATCTCTGCGGTGTTTTTTAATTTAGGCACTTTAGATCATTTTAGGCATGTATCTTCTTACCTCCTGTCTTCTGAAGTCTTGCTTCCTCCCACATCCGGTATCAATGAGGGTAACCAATCTCTGCTAAAACTGCAAGGTAAAAGAACCGGGTGATCCCCGGAACAGAAAAGATATATACACTGCACGCCATGTCATTCACACAAAAAAACACCTTCCCATTATCAATAGTGCTTTGTACTTTCCTGAGGGAATGGTATAATAGAAAAGATAACTATATATGAATGAACTTTTTTCAGAAACGATCTTACAGGCCTTTTGTATATCACCGGGACAATCTTCATGGACGTTTGGAAAAACACGGGAAGAAAAATACGGAACGAAAGAAAAACACTCCTTAAGGTTAAATGCGGGAAAGTAGTGAGGGGAGGGATTCCTGCTGCACACATCTTAAAGCTGGGATTAGTTATCTTGCCATTTATCGTCATCGGCTTCCTCCTCCGGTATTTAGCGGTTTCAAATGAAATTGCCGTTCCCTATGAACCGGACACTACTCCTCCTGTTCCGGTTGAAATACAGCAAGCCAAAATCGAGGCAGTAGAATATACCTTCAAACCGGGTGACACCTTCTACGAAGTCCTCCTGGATTTTCATTGTCCCCCACAGGATGTCTTCCAGGTAATAGAAAGCAGCAAACCCATTTATGACGTAAAGCGGATAACTCCCGGCAGCACGATTACCTTTACGATTGATCCTGCTAACCACTCAC
The DNA here is from genome assembly GCA_938024025.1 of uncultured bacterium. GTDB lineage: Bacteria > Desulfobacterota > WTBG01 > WTBG01 > WTBG01 > CALJBY01. The sequence goes on along the minus strand of CALJBY010000221.1, from coordinate 4,376 downwards.
TGAACCGGTTAGAATACAGTTTTGATGATCACCATGTGCTTGTAGTGAGCAAAGCAGATGGCGGCTACACCTGTTCACAGGAAGAAATTTTTTATGATATAACACTGCGTACGATCACTGGCACCATCAAGAACAACCTTTTTGATGATGCCATCAGCGCCGGCGGCACCCCCCAGTTGATTTTAAATCTTGCCGATATCCTTGCCTGGGATGTGGACTTTTCAAGCAGTCTACGGGAAAATGACAGCTTCAAGCTGCTTTTCGAAGAAATCTATAAGGATGGCGAGTTCATAAAGAATGGAAAGATTCTGGCTGCAGAGTTTGTCAACAGAGGACACCTCTATCGAGCGTTCCGTTTTGAAGATGACCAGGGAAACGCCGGATACTACGATGAGAGAGGACGATCTCTTGCCAGAGAATTTCTTAAATCACCGCTGAGATACAGCCGTATCAGTTCCCGGTTCACCAAAAAGCGCTTTCATCCCATCCTGAAAACCTATCGTCCTCATCTCGGTGTAGACTACGCAGCTCCTACCGGCACTCCTGTGGAAGCCACCTCGAAGGGTACTGTTATTTTTTGTGGACGGAAAGGTGACTATGGAAAGTGCATTAAAGTCAGGCACAACCATCTCTACACCTCTTTTTATGGACATCTCTCTCGATTTGCTAAAGGAATGAAAAAGGGGAAGAGTGTAAAGCAAGGTCAGGTTATTGGCTATGTGGGAACTACCGGGTTATCCACTGGACCGCATCTCGATTATCGCCTTCAGAAAAGAGGAAACTTTATTAACCCGTTAAACTTTAAAAGCCCTCAGAAACATGCCATCAGTAAGGAGCTTAAGCCCTCCTTCGAAAAGCACAAGCGGGAGCTGTTGCTGAAACTGGAACAGCTTGATGAAGAGATGCTACGAGCCCATATAAACCCTCCCGCAAAAGTTTTAACAGCCAACCACAGTACCGGTTCTTCTCCTCACTAGTGTATTCCCTGATCATGTCCCCTGGGCAGCCTTTCTATCACAACCGGATTGTACTTTCTCTGGTGTACGTGTTGCACCCTGCTCCCGCTTAACCGTAAATGCCCTCTTAAGGAGGAATGTCATCGGTTCGTTATAATCATTATTCTGATAAACAAACTGCTCAACTTTCTCCCATTCCCCCACATCAAAGATTTTTTTAGATGCGGTCATGATTTTCCGCAGTGCATTGTCCCCTAGCCTGCAGTGGGAGATAAGGGGAGTATCTGTTTCAGCAGTTATCTCAATGCGGTCGCTCACCGGAAATTGAGTCACAACCTTTTCAACAATCTGGATAAAACCTTCTATGGCAGTCTCGGCAAGGGGGGGATCCTTTATCTCCTCACTGAGCTGCCTGCGCATTTCATCTGCCTGCGCTTCCCTTTTGAAACTCATCTCAATATAGCCGGGAATGACTTCATACGCCATAGCATGATTAATGTCTTCCCGCCATCCCTTAACGACAAAACGCTCGGTACCATTCGTGGCTTCAAAATAGCTTATCTTCAATGGCTCTCCGTAACGGCCTTCACTTATAAAAGAATCCTTGACCACAAAGAGTTCTTCCATGGTATGACCTTTATGTCCCCCCATAAAGTGGGCCTCATCATCCATGGGTTTCTCTATAACCTCTGCACACTTCTGATCATAGTAATAGGAAGGCAAACAATCATAATCCGTAATGTGCACAGCTACATTACAGTCAACACATCTGATCCATCTCGCCGCCATCGTCTCATCCCTTGTACATTCTGTGGTTTACCCCATACGACCTGCAATAAACACGCTATCCTTGAAGTGCAGGAAACTCCACCGTAAAAGTGGTTCCCTTGTTTTCTTCACTCGCAACGTCAATGGTCCCCTGGTAACTTTCAACAATCTTTCGAGAAATAAAGAGACCCAGCCCCGTTCCTCCACTTCCCGCTTTCGTTGAGAAGAACGGATCGAATATCTCCTTTAGGTTCTGTTCCGCTATGCCATGTCCACTGTCAGCAAATGCCAGCTGCACCACACTTCCCATTTCCCGCTGAACCTGTCGCGCAGTAATGGTGATGATACCTCCCTTGGCCATTGCGTGACAGGCATTAAGGATAAGGTTTAGAAAAACCTGTTCTACCCGTCTCGGATCGACAGATATGCGCGGCAAGGCCGGTTCAAAGTCTCGTACTACCTTGAGCCCCTGTGCGTGAACACGGTACTCAGTATATGCTAAGACCTGATCAACAAGTTTGTGCACGTCGGTGGGCTCCCGCTCGGAAGACTTCTTGCGGGATATATCAAGGAGGTTATGTGTGAGTTGACTGGCACGTTGTGTCTGGTTGGTTATGGTTGTAATCTTATCCAGGAGCTCCCGCAACTCAGGATGGTTTGTGTTAATGACATTGTGAACTAATTCGGTATAGCCCAGCATTGTCGTTAAACTATTATTTAATTCATGAGCATACCCGGCAGCCATTTGACCGACCAGTGCCAGCCTCTCCGATCGCATCAGCTTTTCTTCCAGCACGGTATTCTCTCTGGAAACATCATCCTGCATCTCTTTCATTTTCTTAATCTTGTACTCGGTAACATCAAGGAGATCTTCAGAAACATCACCGTCTTCCAGGGCATTTTCAGCAAGCGGAGGCAGGTCACTTTCCGCCTCCTCAGAGAAATGTGTAGTGTCCGAAAAGAGTGCTTCTTTAAAGAAGTTCCTCAATTTAAGATTAAACCGCCTTTCCTCAATGGCCTTCTCAACAATTGAAGTAATCTCACTCAGGTTATAGGGCTTGGTAATGTAGCCTTTCACCCCGTACTTCATGGCCTCAGTAGCACTCTTCAGTGTCCCAAAGCCCGTAACAATAATGACTTCAATCTGGGGGTTATTCTTTTTTATTTCCTTTAACACTTCAATCCCCTGCATACCACGCATCTTGAGATCCAGTGTCACAAGGTCGATAGGACGCTCATCAATCGTTCTAAGTGCTGTCGCACCGTCTTCAGCAGTAAAAACATTGTGGTTAGGCTTTAAGATCATCCTCATCGACTCTCGAGGCCCCAACTCATCATCAACAACCAAAACATTTGCTTTTTCTGCCATTGTCCATCCCTCTGTGCGGTTAAAAAAGGATTGTCTCGCCATGTGTCTCCAGTGATAAAGCAAAATGCTTGCCAGTATTATTGCCTGAGAAACATAATGATCTATAACCTATCTAATCGGCAAAGAGAGCGCTTTTCTTTACCTTCTGATCAAAAAAGCAGCAGTACCCATTGATGCGGTAATTTTCATCAGGTGTTCATTTTTGAACAGCTGCAAGGGGCAATATGAAGGTATCCTGTTGAAATAGTGGAACAAAACCCATGCCAGCTTCAGAAGGTACAATTTTGAACAATCACAGGCTTCTCAGTCACCTGGGGCTACCCCCAATGAAAGAGTACTCTGAGCTGCTTATGGTGCTTGAGAGATGCTGCTCTTTGAGATTTTTAGAAGGGACAGGGAGAAGAAGGGTGGCGTACGGTCAGTTCGATTTCGGTTGGATGCCGAATTTATCCATCTTATATTTCAGAATCCGCCTGCTTATTCCCAACAGAGCGGCGGCCTTGCTTTGGACATAGTCTGCCCTTTCCAGTACATCAAGGATGATGGACTTTTGAAATTGTTCCTCAGCTTCTGTAAAGGTTATATCTCCATTTACTATCTGATTCTTTATAAAACGGGCTTTACTGAGGTCCCTAATGTGTGCGGGTAGATGTTCCGGGCAAATCACATCCTGATCAAGTAAGGTCACCGCGCGGTCAACCACATTTTCCAGCTCCCTCACATTACCGGGCCAGTGGTAAGCAACCAGCAGGTCAAGTGCTTCTTTTGCAACCCCCTTAACACGCTTGCCTTCCCGCACATTGACTTTATGCGTAAAATGGTTTACCAGAAGCGGAATATCACCTTTTCGCTCTCTTAAAGGAGGAATAACAAGGGGAATGATATTAATCCGGTAGTAGAAATCTTCCCGCAGCCTACCCTCAACCATAGCCTTCTCCAGATTCCTATTAGTGGCACTGATGAATCGAGTATCAACCTTTATGGTTTTTGATCCCCCTATACGGGTGAATTCCCGCTCCTGCAGGAATCGCAAAATTTTTACCTGGGTATTCAAAGAGAGCTCTGCAATCTCATCCAAAAAGAGTGTTCCCTGGTTAGCAAGCTCAAAACGCCCTACTTTCCTATCCCCCGCATTGGTAAAGGCCCCTTTTTCATAACCAAAGAGTTCACTTTCAAGTAAGGTTTCGGGAATGGCTGCACAGTTAATTGCAATAAACGGTTTGTCTTTCCGGGGACTGTTGTCATGGATGGCTTTTGCCACCAGCTCCTTACCGGTTCCACTC
>CALJBY010000220.1 GCA_938024025.1 uncultured bacterium | reverse complement strand
AAAATGCTCTAAAGTATCACCCCGATCGCACCCCGGGAGATAAAGAAGCAGAGGATAAATTCAAGGAGGCATCGGAGGCATATGAAGTACTTCGTGATTCCCAAAAGCGAAGCCTCTATGACCAATTTGGACACGATGGATTGAAAAGAACGGGATTTCAAGGATTTACCGGCTTTGATGACATATTTTCAAGTTTCGGTGATGTCTTCGAAGACTTTTTTGGGTTTGGTAATCGCAGAGGAAGAGACTATGCCCGCCGTGGTGGAGATTTGCGTTATGACCTTCCTATTGGCTTTAGAGATGCCGCCTTTGGTTTAGAGAAGGAGATTGACATTGAGAAACATGAGGCCTGTGAAACGTGCTCTGGGAGCGGGGTAAAACCAGGAAAATCGAAACAAACCTGCCCGAGTTGTGGAGGGAGGGGACAGATGAACCACACCCAGGGGTTTTTCACGATTAGTTCAACCTGCTCACGGTGTCAGGGCCAGGGAGAAATCATCAATCACCCCTGTAAGGGTTGCAAGGGAAGTGGTGCTGTCCTCACCCCAAAGCTTTTGAAGGTAAAAATACCCGCCGGTGTCGAGACGGGAATTCGTCTTAAGTTGATTGGAGAGGGAGAAGCCGGTGAACGGGGAGGTCCTCCGGGTGATCTCTACGTGGTGCTACATGTAGAACCCGACTCTTTTTTTGAGAGGCATGGTAACGATCTCCTCTGCCAGATTCCTATCTCCTTCTCACAGGCTGCACTGGGCGACACAATAGAAGTACCTACCTTAAACGGTCATGAAAAGATCACCGTGCCACCTGGCACCCAAACCGGTCAGATATTTACTATCAAGGGGGCAGGCATCCCCCATCTTCATGGAAGGGGCAAGGGAGATGAACTCGTGCACGTTATGGTTAAAACTCCTACCCGCTTGAGCAAAAAACAAATTAAACTGTTTGAAGAATTGGCCTCTTCAGAAGAGGATGAACATAAGTAAAACAATGAACCTTGATAGTCCCGTAAAAAGTCAAAGATCAGACGACAAAGTAAAAAGATTCAGATGCAAGGCGCACAAATACGAAGGAATGAGGCGTACTTACTGGTACGCTGGCTTGGCCGCCTTGCCCCGCTCGGCCAGGGAGCTCCCTGGCCGACACGAGTGTCATCGGGCAGCCAACCAGGCTTTTTACGACGTCGTCAACCTTTTTGCAAAAAACCTCTGTAACGCTTCACTGGTACTCATAGCACTCCTCCTCTTTCCTTCTCAACTGAGAGGGGCTCCTGCCCTTTCTCTCTCTCTGGATGATAAACATATCACCACAAACAAAACATTTTCATCTACCCTTACTGTCTCATGGGAAGGCGATGCCGACCAGTATCTGGTTGAGCCTCCTCAATTAACACTGCCCGAAGATATCGATGAAATTGGTGCTGCTTCTCGTTCCATAACGAGGGGAGATCAGTATCTTTTGGAGTATCGCTTTGATCTCAGGGCAGAAAAGGAGGGGGACTATGTAATCAAACCTTTAGAAATAAGTTATTGGGCAAAAGGCAACAATAGCGTGGAGACGGTAAAGACTGAAGCCCTGCGGTTCAGCGTTTCTGCGTTTAGCCTCACCCACTATGTGAGATACTGGCCACTCGGTGTACTCGCAATCATTTTTTTAAGTCTTTTTATAACCTTAATCGTTTTTAGCACAAAGAAAAAAAGACAACGGAGTAATCACGGTGTAGAAACGCCATCGATCAAAGAAACGATTACACGGGAACTGAGGGAATGTGATTCGTATAAAATTACGGGAGACTGGGAAAACTATCTAAAAAAGGCTATCGCCATACGGGACAAACTACCCACCGAAAATAAAGGTGGAAAAGCCATTGAAACGCTGGATAGTTTAGCGGAAAGGGTACACTATGGCGGCCTCCATCCCACCACAGAAGAAATCAACCGTATACAGAGACAACTTGAGAATGCCTTAAAAAGTGCTTTTCCAAGCGACACAGATAAGGATATGGACACCATTGCATTCAGACAATGAAGGCTATTTCATGGAAACGGGCCTTCGCAGTACTGTTCATCTTCTTTTTAGGTGCACGAGGTGAACCATGTTACATCGTATGGGGATTGATAATCAGCAAAAGGAGGAAGAAATAATGCAGACCGATATTCAACAAATTACAAAAGCCGTTGAAGAAAAAAGCCGTTATGTGAAGACGCTCACCGATGAGATCGAAAAAATTATGGTGGGTCAGCACTACCTGATAGAACGATTACTCATCGGTATCCTGGCAAATGGTCATATACTCGTGGAGGGAGTTCCCGGTCTGGCCAAGACAACCGCAGTAAAAACCCTTGCCCAAGCCATTGCAATTACCTTCAGAAGGATCCAATTCACCCCTGATTTACTACCTGCAGACCTTATGGGAACACAAATCTATCTGCCGAAAACCGGTGACTTCACGGTAAATAAGGGCCCTCTCTTCAGCAACATTATCCTCGCAGATGAGATCAACCGGGCACCGGCCAAGGTGCAAAGTGCCCTCCTGGAAGCCATGCAGGAGAGACAAATCACCATCGGGGATGAAACCTTCAAGCTTGAAGATCCCTTTCTGGTGATGGCCACACAAAACCCTATCGAGCAGGAAGGTACCTACCCCTTACCCGAGGCCCAGCTCGACCGCTTCATGCTCAAACTGCGTGTTTCCTACCCTACTAAAAAAGAAGAAAAGGAAATTATGCAAAGAATTGCAGATAGGAGATCCATAGATATTAACCCGGTTACCTCACCACAGGAGATCGTAGAATCACGGGATCTCGTTGATCACATTTACATCGATGACAAGTTGCAGGACTACATCGTAGATATCGTCTTCGCCACACGTGATCCTAAGGCATATGGCATTGATGTTGAAGAAATGATTGCCTACGGTGCTTCTCCACGAGCAAGTATTTATCTTAATCAGGCTGCAAAGGCCTACGCCTTCTTACAGGGGAGAGGATACGTTACCCCGCAGGATGTCAAGTCGATTGGACTGGATGTATTGCGGCACCGGGTACTACTCACCTACGAAGCTGAAGCGGAGGAACTCACCTCAGATGACATTATTATGAAGATATTTGATAACGTTGAGGTACCCTAAACATTCACGAGAGGAAGGCCTCTCAGATTCCCTGGCTCATAGCAAGGAAGTGAGAAAATGTTTCGACGACATAAGAAGGAAAGCAAAAGAAAAAATGAAACGGTCCGGTTACCCAAAGAGGTAATCAAGAAGATCCAGCAAATCCACATACACACCAACTATCTGGTAAATGACATCCTGGCGGGGGAATATGAAAGCGCTTTTAGAGGCCGGGGTATGGAATTTGAAGAGGTACGGGAATATCAGGCAGGTGATGATGTACGGGATATTGACTGGAATGTAACTGCCCGGATGGGGCATCCTTATATTAAGGTCTACCGGGAAGAGCGGGAATTAACGATCATGTTAATGGTTGATGTCAGCAACTCGGGGCAATGTGGTTCGGTCACACAACTTAAAAATGAAGTAGCCGCAGAAATTGCTGCCATCCTTGCCTTTGCAGCGGTAAAGAGTAACGATAAAGTAGGGCTCATTATTTTTAGTGACCGGGTGGAGAAGTTTATTCCCCCCAAAAAAGGAAGAGCACATGTATGGAGAGTTATCCGGGAGGTTATCCAGCACAGACCGCAGAGCAAACGGACAGATATCAATGTCGTATTAAATTTTCTCAATAAGATTACTACCCGGAGAGTCGTAGCCTTCCTCATATCAGACTTCATTGCCCGTGGTTATGAAAAGTCACTCAGAATAACCAATAAAAAACACGATGTCATCGCTCTATCCATAACAGACCCCATCGAAAGAACCCTTCCCCACGTGGGATTCATCGAACTGGAAGATGCTGAAACGGGCGAAGTCATGCTGGTTGACACCAACGATAGCAACATTCAGAAGGGCTTCAGCACTCTGGCAGCCCGTGACCAGCAGGAAACAGTGGAACGGTTTCGCAGTAGTAACGTAGATCATATAGGAATCCATACCAACCAGCCGTATATCGATCCCATAATGAAATTTTTCCGTATGCGGGAGAAAAGACTATGACCGGGAAGAGCGGAAAACTCTTTGATGCTAAAGCGCTCCTGTTTATCAGCCTTGCACTTGTTCTGTTTTTCATTTTGGTAATCCTCATCCTCTTCACCGGAGGAAAAACCCTTTCCCATAACCCCTCCTCCTTTCAGGACGGGGATACCATGCATCGAGAACTCGCTGCTAAATTGACGAGCGTAGGCTTACAGGGGGAAGCAATCAAAGCCTACGAAGACTACTTTAACACCGCCACACTGGATAAACGAACCAGATCAAATATTGCCTATACGGTAGGGAAACTCCATATGGAAGCGGGCACCTATGAAAAGGCTTTGAGTTGGTTGTATCGTGTAGATATGATTGATCCAGCTACCCCCCTCAAAAGCGAGGTCAATGCGAAAGTTGTGCACTGCCTGGAAACACTGGGCAGGTTCCATGCAGCCGAATACGCATTAGAAGCCCGGAGCGCCCTTACAGAAAAGAAGGAACAAGAAACCACGGGGAGTAAAGTGGCGGCAGAAATTGGAAACCGGAAAATTACCTTGCAGGAAGTGAATGATGCCATTGGCGAACTACCTCCCTGGATACAAGAACAGTTTAAAGGAAAAGAAAAACGAGTAGAATTTATGAGGAAATATGTAGCTGATGAACTTTTCTATCGAAAGGCACAAAAACTTGAGTACGATAAGGATGCGGCCTTACGAAAAAAGACAGCACAATTCATGAAACAGCAAATGGTCAATAAGATTCTCGAAGAAGAAATTCAGGAAAAGATAAGCGTGGAGGAAGACGACCTTACCAATTATTTTAAGGCAAATCGAGACCGTTACAAAGAACCGGCACAAGCGCGTATACGCTTAATTAAAGCAGGCATGGATGAAATTGCACACAATATTCTAAAAGAAATAGATAAGGGAAAGGATTTTGCTGCACTGGCGCAGGAATTATCTCTCGATGAAGCAACTGCCAGAGAAGGTGGAAAGTGGGAAGGATGGATTACTGAAGGAAAAGATGATTTGGGGATAGGAAATGTCGGCGAGGTTTCCAAAGCAATCTTTTCAACCGCACCAGGTCATATTGCTCCCCTGGTGAAAGCAGGCAATTACTATTACATTTTTAAGGTAGATGAGAAAAAACCTGAACGTATCCGGGATTATGGAGAAGTACAGGAATGGGTGAAGAACGATTACTTAAATAATAAGATGCAGATCGCCTATCAGAATCTCTTAAAGCAGATCCTTACAAGTTCTGAGGTTAAGCTCTATCCCCAGGTTATTACAGACGAGGCACCATCTTCTCAATGAAACGATTCTATCCCATAGGAATGATAGCCCTGGTTTGCTTGGTTTGTTTTTCATCCTGTAACAAAGGGATGGAAGAACCACAAAAAGAAAAAGAGACGCTACCACCGGTTGAGGTAAAAGCAGAAGTAGATAATGCAACAGCTACAACCGGTGACTCCATCCGTTATACACTTACCGCTAAGAGTGAACCACAGATAGAGGTAACTATACCCGAAATGGGTTCTCAGATTGCCGGACTGAGAATTGTAGACTTGGGAGAGGCTGGGCCCCTGGAACGGGATGGCTATAAAATCGTTGAACGATGGTATCAGCTCAAGGCAGACATAATAGGCTCCTATATTATTCCAGGCGCAGTATTCTCTTACCAGGATGCACAGGGGAAGAAGACTGAGCTTAAAACGGCACAGATCTTTATAGAGGTTAAAACGGTCATAGAGGACAAGGAGGCAGCTACCGATATCAAAGATATAAAACCGTTGGCCACTATTCCACGGGATTACACTCTCATCATCGGGCTCTCTCTGGCAGGATTAGTGCTTCTGTTACTGATCGGTGGGGGAATCTATTTCTACCGTACCCGACGCGGTAAAAATACGGCACCTCCTTTACGACCTGCCCATGAAGTGGCGCTTGAGGAAATTGATCAGTTGCGAAAAGAAGAGTTAATTAAAAAAGGTGTTTATCAGGAACATTACTTCAGGCTATCAGAGATCTTTAGAAGATATCTTGAAAGGAGGTTTCGCTTTCAGGCAATCGAGCAGACAACCGAGGAAATTTTACCCGAACTCAACAACCTCAAAGGTATTGACGAAAAAGTAAAGGGCAACGCCCAACAGTTTTTACACCATACCGATCTGGTTAAATTTGCAAAACATACCCCCGATGCTGATGAGGTGGAACACGAAAACCAGGAAGCGGTTAATTTCATTCATACAACTAAAGAGGAACCGGCTCACGGGCCAACGGGGTAACGGGCCAACCACTTTTATGAATCAACAAAGGGTGAACACACTTGAGCACGATTAGATTCGAAGATCCATGGCTACTCGTTTTTTTCTTTTTTATCCCCCTATTTATAGTGTATCAGTGGAAGGGAGCAGGAAGAAGTCGAGTGAGATTTTCTTCTCTCGAGCACCTCAAACGATTAAAGAAATCAGCTTCCCTCTTAGGTAGATACATTCTTGTACTGCTACGCTGTCTGGCCATTGCTCTTTTGGTAATAGCATTAGCCCGCCCTCAGTCAGGCAGCAAAGCTTCAGAGGTGCTCACCGAAGGCATTGACATCATACTGTGCCTTGATACCTCAGACAGCATGCAGGCCCTAGACTTCAAGTGGCAGAATGAACGGCATAATCGCCTCGAGGCCGTTAAGCGGGTCGTCAGTGACTTTATTAAGGGGCGGACCAATGACCGCATTGGCATGGTCGTTTTTGGGAATGAGGCCTTTACCCAATGCCCGTTAACACTGGATTATGGGGTACTGCTCAATTTTCTTGACCAGGTGGAAATCGGCATGGCTGGTAATGCCACCGCCGTTGGATCTGCCCTGGCTACCTGTGTTAAGAGGCTCAAGGGGCGTGAGTCTAAATCTAAAGTAGTGATCCTCTTAACCGACGGCCGCAGTAACGCAGGCAGTATTACTCCTCAAAGCGCTGCGGAGATAGCTAAGACATTTTCTGTTAAAACCTACACCATTGGAGTAGGTACCGCAGGGGAAGTACCCTTTCTGGTGGATACACTCTTTGGCAAAAAGTATATCTACCAGCAGGTAGACCTGGATGAGGATACCTTGAAGGACATAGCGGCAATAACCGGTGGCACCTATTTCAAGGCCACCAACGCCAAGGCACTGGAAGAGATTTATGCGCAGATCGATACATTAGAAAAGACTACGGTGGAAGTTAAAGAGTATATGGAGTACCAGGAGCTGTTTGTGTGGTTCCTCCTTCCCGCTCTGCTCTGTATAGTACTGGAGATAGTGCTGAGAAATACCCGCTTTAGAAAAATACCTTAAACAAGCTTCCGGAGCCAGGAGTCAGAAATAAGAAGGTTGAGCAACAATCGCAGAGGACTGTGAGCAAAGGAAAAAAATGAACATCGAACATTCAACGTCCAACATCGAACGTTGAATAAAAAGAGAAAATAACCCAAAGCTATTCCCTCTCCCTTCTGGGGAGAGGGTTAGGGTGAGGGGGTCGTTGGTTAGAACATTTGAGATTTGAATTTTGGGTTTGCTTGGGATTTCGATATTCCGATTTTTGATTTCCATCAGTTTGTTTTTGTTTCACTCTGAATTCTTGCTTCTGGCTCCTGAATGCTGACTACTTATTCTCATAATGTAATAGAAATCGTTTCGTTGTTATGATTGTAAAACGGTTTATAACCTGTACCTGTGTGAAGAGCTATGCGCTTTGCTAACCTGAGTTATCTTTTCCTTTTGTGGGTTATTCCCGCACTCATTCTTTTCTACATCTATGCTTTTCGGAAGAGGGATAGGCTGCTGGCCATCTTCTGCGGCAAGGAGCTCGTTTCTGAGCTCGTCCCTCACATCAAAAAGGGCAGGAGGGTACTCAAAGCAGCTCTCATTCTCTGTGGCACGGGCTTTGGGATTTTTGCCCTGACCCAGCCACAGTGGGGTTTTCACTGGGAAGAAATTAAGCGGGTGGGGGTAGATATAAT
>CALJBY010000219.1 GCA_938024025.1 uncultured bacterium | reverse complement strand
TGTTGTGCCGTGCCGTCAGCAGGAAGGCGTAGAAAAGGGTTAAGACCTGCCCAAAGGCCCTGGTCTTCATGTCAGTTATCGCCTGGGCCGCTTCCAGGTAGGTTGGGGCAGTGATGTATACCTCTTCTTCCGGAAGTTGTGTCTCATCGAGGATGTAGAGCTTATCATCCTTGAGAGATACGGACCAGGCCAGGGGAGGAAGTTCCATCTTACTTCCCTTCCAGGAGTGTCACAGCCTTGAGGGCAATATCTATCATTGCCTCTTCAGTCTCATAGTATTTGGGATCCATAAAACCCAGTTCCCCGGTAATAAGATTGTCACTTACCGCCAGAATAGTTCCTGCCTTTACACCATAGAGTTGGGCTACCGTGAGCAGGGTGGAGGAAACCATATCCACTGCCTTAACCTTCAATCTTCTCATCTCTTCAACCAGCTCTTTCGTCTCTTTAAGGAGTGCATCAGTCGTCCATACCACTCCCACATGACACTTCACCCCCAGCTCCTCAGCGGCGTTCAAAAGGGCAGTGGTTACCCCCACATCAGAAACGGTAGAAAAGTTGCTCGGCACATAATAGGGTGTTGTCCCATCACCCCTTACTGCACCCGTCACAATGACCAGATCCCCTATGGAAATTTCTTCACACAGGGCACCGCAGGAACCCGTGCGAATAATGTGTTTTGTTTCGGCAGCGCACACCACCTCTCCCATAATCGCACTCTGGGGACTGTAGAGCCCACCGTTGACTGCGGTGACTTTTGTCCCCTGGTAGGAACCCGTATACATGGTATGTTCCATATAAGAAAAATCCTCGGCCGGATTCTCCAGTTTTGCAATAACCGCCTCCAACCGCTCCCGGGGTCCGGGAATAATAGTATAGTCTCCGATAGCACCCGGTTTCATCTGTACCATTTCCAGAAGATCCTGTGCACTCAAGTGCACATCTTTTTTCATTTCCATCGATTTCTGTCCTCGTTAAATAATTCCGACCACTTATTTATAAGACTACTTCTGAAAAAACAGTACCCCTCTGCTCAATCAGACCCCCGCTTCCCTAGAGTGACACCCGCTGTTCCTTACAGGCGTCAATGACATCCCCACCCCCTTGTATCTCCACACTCTCTTCCTGAACGGGATCATTTTTTGTAACGGTGTTCTTCATTCCACGGCTCTTATATATAAATGAAGGATTAAAGATACGGAGAAAGAGGGGCAGCAGGATGAGAGCCCCTATCATGTTCAAAAGGGTGAGACTTCCCAGGGTTAATCCAAGACGTGCATGAAGTCTGATATCAGAAAAAATCCAGGTCAGCGCACCAATGGCGATGGTGGCACCGGTAAAAAAGACTGCTTTACCTGAGGTCACCAGGGCACGCTGGGTAGCCTCCCCCAGGGTTTTGTCCTGATCTGATTGGAGCTCTTCCCTGATTCGTGTTGCCACATAGATACTGTAATCTACCCCACGCCCTATACTGAGGGCTGCCACCGGCAAGGTCTCTATGGTAAGACTCATGCCGCTTAATCCCATGATGCCGAAAACAAAGAGCACGTTGAAGAGCAGGGGAATTAACAGGAGCAGTCCTCCCACCGCCGAGCTGTAGGCCAGGGCTACACAGATAAAAACCAGCAGACCAACCTGCAGGACACTGACCGGCAAGGTCTCTTCTATGATCTCATTGACTGCACCCAGTGTCCCCATTACGCCTCCGGCAAAGAGAAAATCGACCCCCTCAACCTTGTGAAATTTTTCAATCCACTCCCTGGTGTAAAAAAGAGTTTTCTTGATGGTGTCTGATTTGTGATCTTTGAAATCAACCTTAATGTTGGCATACTGAAAATTGGGGCTCACCACGGGATCAAAATCCCCGGGAAATCCAGAAATTGAATAGAGGAAGAGGTATTCCGCAATAGTGCCGTTCTTATCAGGAATGGTGAAATAGTTGGGGTCACCCCCAAACATTACCATGTTAAGTCCCTTGATATAATCGGCAAGGGAAAGAGCGTAGCCCGCTTCGGGAACGTTTGTCAGGAGATAGTTTTGAAGGGACTCCATTTCTTTTAACACTTCGCTGCTGATTAAAGACTCCTCACCCTCACCTGCAACCATAATAAAATAGGGGTTGGTCCCCGTAAATTTTTCATTGATAATCCTCTCTGAACTATTGCAGGGAGAATCCGGATAGAGTGTGGCAGAGCCCGGTTCATTATCCCCCACCACCAGTTGGGAAGCACCGATCATTCCCACAGCCGCCAGGAGGATAAAAACACCAAAGGTAGTCCACCGTAATGCGGGTCTGTGTATGAGAGAAGCAATCCGGGTGAGAAAGCCATCGAGGATATTGGGACGTTCCTCCCTCTCAACCTCTAACCGTTTCGGTTTAGGAAGAAAGGAGAGAACAGGGGGTATAAAGGTAACGGTAGTAAAGAAGATACTCAACACACCGATTCCTGATGCCAGTGCCATACTCTTGATGGCAGCCAGGGGAACAATAAAGAGTGAAATAAATCCGATGCCGTCCGTCACCAGAGAGACCAGTGCGGGAATAAAGAGGTGTGCCAGGGTTTCCTGTGAAGCCAATCTCCGGTCCAGTGGATTTTGCTTGATTGCCTCGTAGTACCGTTTAATAAACTGGACAGAGTGACTGATACCCAGGGACAGAATGAAAAAAGGCGCCAGTATGGTAGCTGGATCCATATGGTAGCCTAAAAGGGTCGTAGCACCCAATCCCCAGATAGTCGCCATGGATGCAGAAAGAAAGGGCAGAACAATCCCGCGCTTGGACCGGAAGGCAAGGTAGAGAAGAAAAATCATGATTAATCCCGTCGCACCAAATATCCACGCCATTTTAGGGAGATAGTAATCCATCCACCCCTCTAAGATAGGCCGGCCCGCAATATGGATATCTGTGTTGCTGTCCCTCTCGGATGCGATAATCTCTTCGAGTTCCCTGAAGATTCTTCTGGAGGTCACTTCCTGTTCAAAGTCAACCATAATCTGGGTTGCCTTGAGGTCTTTAGAGACCAGGGGACCATAGTACATGGGATTTCGAATTATGCTCTCTTTAAGCCCCGCCATTTCAGCAGGTGTTTCAGGAGGCTGGCGCATGAGACGCTTCACCTCAAAGCCGTCTTCATAGGCACGAGTATTTTTGATCTTTCGAGCAGAAAGTGAGGCA
>CALJBY010000218.1 GCA_938024025.1 uncultured bacterium | reverse complement strand
CCGCATCTCCCTTTCCTGTAAACCACCGATCACAATAGTTCCCACACCCTGCAGGGTTTCCAGCCGGGGCTTGAAGATTTCATCGGCAACCTGGCCAAGATATTTTCGCGGCACATCCCCGTTTACGGAAAGCCAGAAGATGGGGTGGGACGTCATATCCACTTTATTAATAACCGGGGGGTCAGTGTCTCTGGGGAGAAAACGATTGGCCAGGGATATCTTATCACGGATATCCTGGGCTGCGGTATCGATATCCTTGTCCAGGTTAAACTCCACCTTTACCTGGGAGGTACCCTGCAGGTTCGAAGAATTGATATGTTTTATGCCTTCCACTGAGCTGATGGCATCTTCGATAGGATCGGTCACCTCCGTTTCAATGACTTCCGGACTTGCCCCCTGCAGGGATGTGAAAATACTCACATTGGGGAAGTCCACCTCCGGATAGAGGGCAACGCCAATCCGCTGCCTGCTTATGATACCAAAGAGGAGCAGGGCCGCGATCATCATGGTGGCAAAAACCGGTCTGCTTATGGATATATTGGATAAAAACACCGTACTCTCCTATGATGGTGATGAGGCAATAGTAACCCGTGTGCCCTCAGTGATCTCGCTTCGACCTGACACGACAATGTCATCTTCCGGTACGATGCCCTCCAGTATTTCTACCTTTCCATCAAAACGGACACCCGGAATAACGTTCTTATAGGCAATTTTCCCATCTACAACCGTCATTACAACCATCGCTCCTTCACGCACTAAAACCGCGCTCTCCGGGAGGACAAGGGAACTCTTCTTCCCCAGGAGCAGCTTGACCGTTACAAAATAACCAGGTCTCAATTTGTATGCACTGTTGTCAACCCAGGCCTTCACTTCAATAGTGCGGGTTTCAGGGTCCAGCTTGGGATTGATAAAATAGACTTCACCCCCGAAGGTCTCGTTGCGATAGACTCTGGTTGTTACCGCTACCTTTTGCCCTGTTTTAATCTCTCCTGCAAACTTTTCAGGAAGGGTAAAGGTTAATTTGAGGGGGTTGGAATCAACTATCTTTACAAGGTCTGCCCCTACCTTCACATACTCTCCTGCAGACACCATCCTTTCACTCACCACACCGTCCATTGGTGCAACAACCCTGGTGTCCCGGAGTGCCTTTTTAAATCTGCTCAGCCGGGCCCGTATATTTTCAACAACCGCCTGATTCAAAGAAGCCTGGTTCTTCGCGTCATCAAACTCCTGCTGGCCAATAACCCCCTGTTGAAAAAGGCTCGTCATGCGCGTGAGCGTTGACTGGGTGTGCTCCAGTCTCGATCGGGCCTCCTTAAGGCTGGCCTCACTTTCCTCCACCTCCAGGCGAAGTTTTTCATCATCAATCTCAAGGAGGAGGTCGCCCTTGTTTACCGGGTCTCCTTCATCCACCATGAGCTTTTTGATAACACCATCCTCCTCAGTCCCCACGGTAACCTCATCTTCGGGGAAGAAACTCCCCACCGCTTCCAGGGTGTGCTCAACCTCTTCGAAAATGCCTCTCGTAACCGCAACGGGAAAGACCGTATCCTGCTCAGCAGTTTCGCTCACGTTTTCAGTGGCAGGGGGTTTTTCACCCCGCATCAACCAGACCACTGCAACCAGCATTACTGCCCCTGTCGCTATAAATACTTTTAATCTCATTTTCCTTAACCCTTTTCTGTAACAAGCGTCTTGACCTGCGCAGTCAACTGTTTACACCCTGCCATAGCCAAGCGGCACGTTAATAAATGGTAAAAATGATCAGTTCCCATCGATAAGCTCTTCACGTTCTACGTTCTTCATCATCTTGTCTAAGAGTATCCCCAGTTGTTGTATCTCTTGCAGAGAAAGATTGGTGGTAATTTTCTCCATAATCCGTTTTTTGGTCGTGGAGAGCTTTTCCTGCATATTCTTACCTTTGGGGGTAAGCACGACTTTGACCACCCTTCTATCACTATCATCCCGTGTACGCTTTACCAGCATCTTTTTTTCCATCCGGTCAACTACACCCGTAATGGTAGGGCTATCCCTCGATACTCTCCTCCCCAGTTCACTCAGCACGATACCATCTTCCCCCCACAGGGATAAAAGCACATCAAACTGACAGGGAGTCAATCCAAAGTTTTTGAGCTGCCTGTCGTAGTTGCGCCGCAGGGATCGATGGAGCTTCCCCATCAAGTGGTCGGTTCGATTAAAATCAGAAATCATGGAACACCTCACCTCGCGGTATCGTTAGTCTATGGTGATATTGTACTCTTCCAGCAGCACACCTTTTGCCCGGGCAAAATTAGCCAGGTCTTTTTCATAATCGGAACGGGAAAGTGCGTACCTGCTTTCTGCCGTTGCCAGGTCCCGCTGGTATTCCAGGAGGACATAGGTCGTGGTAAGGCCGACTTCAAATTTCTTTTCTTCTGCTGCCAGCCTCTCTTTATTTAAGCGTAAAGTCGCCCGTGCCGCTTCCAGCTTCCTGATATCGGTTTCTACCTGCCTAAGCGTTTCCCGCACCTCGTTAATGACATTATTCTCCAGGTCTTTAAGAAACGTGGCGGCCCGGGCTGACTCGATTTTGGCCCGGGAGTACTGGCTCCTGGCAAAGCGATTACCGAAGGGAAACTCGATCTTGACACCTATGGCGTAGTTATAAAAATCTCCCGAAGCCATGCTGTCTGCCACATCATCCCAGTGGGTTGCAGTGAAGCTACCCCCTCCTCCTCCGCCGCCAAAAAAATCGCCGGCTTCTGGATTGCCACGGCCGGCCAATCCCATAGTACCGAGGGTGCCAAAGAGATCTACCCGGGGAAGGGTCTGATTTTTTGTGTACTTCACCATGATATTCCGTGCCTCGATGTCCATCTTCGCCTGGTTATAGTCAGGGCGGTAGGCGAATGCCTCTTTGAGACTCTCCGTTAAATCAGCAGTGACGGGACCAAAGCGCGGCTCATCCGCGGGAACAATCGTTATATCCCAGTCTGTTTGCCGCTCATAAAAGTTTAAGGCTCTCTTTAAGCGATCTTCCTGGTCCTTGAGAAGATCCCACACGACGATCAGGTCCTGTCTTCTTTCCGCAACTGTTGCCTCGGCCTCATAGATCTCAATAGGAGCAAGGGTGCCCGCATCTATCCTTATTTTAAATTCCCTCAAAAGGTTTTCAGCCGCTTTGAGAGATGATGCCCGTGCTTTATAGTCTTCCCTCTGAAAGTAGATATTCCAGTAGATATTTTGAATCTGGTAGATAATGTCCATGACCCGGTTCTTAAACTGGCTCTCAGATATTTTAAAATTGAGATTGGCAATGGAAATCATGCTCTTCCCAACGGACGTACCGAAATCCTTGAGAAGTGGCTGGGTAAGGGAAAGGTTGAGTTCCGATTTATACTGGGGAACAAGTTGTTGAAAAAGGAAGTCCGTTTTTGATTCCGAGGAATTCCAGCGTAACTCTGCTGAGGTCCCGGTAACAAACCTTTTCATTATATCAATATCGAGATTCCAGTTTTGCTGCCAGATGCTGTCTTCACCTGCACCGGCAAGAAAGTTACCCGTCTGGATCACACTCCTGTCCTTACCATACTGGAGAGAGAAGTTAGGATCATAGACAGATTCCTCTCTCATAATGTCCGTTTCAGTAATCCCGGGCGAAAGGCTCGCGATGGCAATTTCCAGGTTATTCTTTAATGCCAGGACAATAACATCCTTCAAGGGAAGCTCTATCGTATTCACATTAATGGAATCGACGACTTCCTCAGACTCCACCTGAGCAATTACCCCCTCGGGTACGTAAAATATGGCGGTGAGTATACTCATTACAAAAAACAGCAGACTAACACCCCTGCACCCACACCGCCCTCTACCCTGTTTTTTATGGCCTGTCAGCATAGCTTCCTCCTTTCACGCAGTACAACAAACTGCATAAGTTGCTCTTCTTTTTTGCAGGTAACTTATTTGCACGCTAATTGTTATTATACTAAACAAATGACCCTGTCAAGAAGGAGTTTTCGGATTGCAGGGAAAAAAGCTGGAGTGATGGCGTGGTGGAGTACTGTGGGCATGGTGCAGAGAGAGTTGTTAAGAGTATTTTATTGGAGGTTCGACGTTGAATGCCCATCTTTTCAATCCGCATTCCAAAATCCGAAATGCGTGGATTCTGCATCCTGTCTTCTCACTTCTTTTCTTGCTAGTTTTTCTTCGTGTTCTTCGTGGTTTAAGTTTCTCATTTAGGCATTCTAGGCAGTTTAGCTCATTTTAGGCAGTTGAATTTTCTGTGGTTCGGTTTTGGTGGAAGAGTAGCTGACGTTTGAGATTGCAGATTATATACTGTACTCGAATGAATGACCCCCTTCTTTTTTGATGTTTTTCTTTTGAGCATCTGCACACAGGTCAGCGACCGTTACGGATTTAAAGAAATTGTTCACCTTGCTAGCCGCTTCTTTCCATATAGACCGCGTAACACACTGCTC
>CALJBY010000217.1 GCA_938024025.1 uncultured bacterium | reverse complement strand
TCCTTTTTGATTACCTTCTCCACAATGTCGGGGGTGACGGGTTCAATGTAGGTGCGGCTTGCCATTTCCGGGTCCGTCATGATGGTGGCCGGGTTGCTGTTGATCAATACCACTTCAAACCCGTCCTCCCTAAGCACCTTGCATGCCTGTGTACCGGAATAGTCAAATTCACAGGCTTGACTGATGATGATAGGACCTGAACCGATAATCAAGATTTTGTTGATATCTGAACGTCTAGGCACTGCTCCGCCCTTCCATGAACTGGATGAACTCATTAAAGAGGTAGTCGGCATCGTGCGGTCCGGGAGAAGCCTCCGGATGATACTGCACCGAAAAAACCGGGTGCGTTTTATGTCTCATGCCTTCCAGGGTGTGATCATTGAGGTTTATATGGGTCAGTTCGATTTCGTCACCGGTGATGCTCTCCATGTCCACACAAAACCCATGGTTCTGGGAGGTAATGCTTACCTTACCTGTTGCCAGGTCCTTTACCGGCTGATTACCACCCCGGTGACCGAACTTCAATTTATAGGTTTTTCCTCCAAAGACCTGTCCTAAAATCTGATGTCCGAAACAGATACCGAATATGGGCAGTTTCCCGAGCAACGCCTTAACCGTTTCGACGACATACGGTACCGCGGCAGGATCGCCGGGCCCATTGGAGAGGAGTAATCCATCCGCGTGCAGGTCGAGGATCTCTCCGGCCCGCGTATGGGCAGGAACTACCGTTACCGCACATCCCGCCTGATAGAGCTTCCGTATGATGTTCCTCTTAATACCACAGTCCAGGGCAACAACCTTAAACCGGGCAGCAAAGCCTCTCTCCCCTTCACGCCACTGGTAGGGATCTTTGCAGGTGACCTCTTTCACCAGATCCCGTCCAAGCAGACCGGGAGCATCCTGGGCCCTCTTTATCAGAGTGCCTTCATCAAGGCATTCGGTCGAAATTACGGACTTCATGGCACCTGCGGTTCTAATATGTTTGGTGAGCGCCCGGGTGTCAACACCTTCAATGCCGACAACACCATGTGCCGTAAGATACTCTCCTAATTCCCCGCGGGAACGCCAATTACTGGCAACCCTGCTTAACTCCTTAATTACAAAGCCTTCCACCTGTGGTGTTGATGATTCCAGGTCCTCCTCGTTAACACCATAGTTGCCAATCAGGGGATAGGTCATGGTAACAATCTGACCTTTATAGGACGGATCGGTCAAAATCTCCTGGTATCCTGTCATGCTGGTATTAAAGACTACCTCTCCGATTCGTTCCCCAGGAGCACCAAAGGATCTTCCTCTAAAAACCCTTCCATCTTCTAAAGCAAGCACAGCTTTCACGTGAGACCTCTCAAGCACTGGTCAAAACCGTTAGTGAACATACCTCGATACCCATGCGTTCATGACAGGTTAAAAAACACCTGCAGCACTTCCAATGCAAACACGGTTTACGATGACGTGTAAAGTAAGGTAGTGGAAGAGAGCAGGTAGAAAGGAACAAGCAGCAATCATCCGGTGGGGCACACAATCACTCATCAAACGAATAGTGCACCTTCTGAAAATCTTTCCTGAGTTCTCTTACCTCATTATCTACAGAGCAACTTTCCTTGAGACACTTTTTAATGAGTTCGGCAATGCGTTCCATCTCTTCTGCTTTCATACCAAATCGAGTCATCTCCTGAACGCCAATACGGATACCTGAAGGGTTGGTAACCCTTTCAAGGGGCTCAAAGGGAAGGAGATTCATATTGAGTATAATATCATTCTCTTTTAGAATACGGGCAACCTCATTTCCCCCGCCAAGCTCAGATACATCGACAGCTACCTGGTGAGATTCTGTAAAGTCAAACTCCTTTGCCTGCACATTGAAACCAAACTCAGAGAGACTTCTCCCCAGTGTCTTGGCATTGGAAATGGTTTGTTTCGAGTATTCTTCTGCAAAAGCAATAATCTCACAGGTGGTCACGGCTAGCGAAACAAGGGTATCAAGGTGATGATTGGATGAGGAACCGGGAAAGGCACCCTTGTCAATTTTCCACCACTCTTTTTTATCCATATTGCTCATAATAATACCCCTCTGGGAACCAAAGAAGGTCTTGTGGGTACTGGCAGTTACGATAGCAGCACCCTCCCCCAGGGGATCCTGAAACTGCTTTCCCGCGATTAATCCCAGCACATGGGCTGCATCATAGATAATGGTTGTCTCATTATCGTTACAGATCTTAACAAGGTCTTTTATGGGTTCTGGAAAAAGGAAGAGGCTTTTCCCAAAAATGAGAACCTTGGGATGCAGTTTCTTGACCAAAGCATAGGTTGCCTCACAGTCAATATGGTAGCCATCAGGCGTCAGAGGAAAATCTACTATGTTTTTTGTATACTTACCAACGGATCCCGACTTGTGATGGCTAATGTGTCCCCCCCCCGCTGTAGAGTTGACCATAACCACATCCCCGGGTTTTATATAGCGGCTGAAGACGGCATCATTGGCCACCGTACCACTTATGGGCCTCACTTCCATGTGCTGACAACTGAACAGGGTCTTCAATTGCTGTTTCACCCAGCTCTCTATCTCGTCAATCTTATCGGTTCCCTGGTAGTATCTCTCCCCGGGATGCCCTTCGGCATAGCGATGGGCGAAATCAGAGCCCAGCACCCGTCGGGCACGAATGCTCATTACATTTTCGCTGGCAATGAGATTGAGCGTATTACATCGCCACTCATTCTGCTGTGCAACGGTTTCCTCTATCCACTTCACGTTTCGTTCATACATGATGTAGTCCCTACGATAAAAAAATGAACCTGTATTACCACGATGGTAGCACCATTACTTGGTGCAGTACTACCATTTTTCAGAACCAGAATCAATAGAAAGATTTGAGCTATCAGACAGGGGCTGTTCTCCCTTGTTTGAAGAGGGTTAACTCGTCAGGCACCTTATTCCCATGGTTTTTATCAAACTGTTTAACGAAAAGATCATCTAAAAGCTGTACCGAAAGTATACCCGCCAGTCCCATTTCTTCAACCTCACTTATTGAACCGAGTCTCTTTCCTTTTGCGATCATTTTTTTTACGGCGTCAGCCTTAAAGTATCCTTTTTCCCGCACTTGTTTTTCCGAAAGGAGTTCCCCCACAAAGGCAGGTGCATTTTCACCGAGGAAGCTTTCGAATATGGGGGCACGATAGGGATGCTTATCCCGGTTTACAATCTCAGGTGGAATGACATCTCTAAAGGTCTTTTTTAAAAGGTGCTTTTCACGTAAGCCCTTAAGTTTTAGGGAAGGCGGGAGTCCACAGCAAAATTCTATAAGGTTATGGTCCAGGAAGGGATAGCGACCCTCAACACTGTTTGCCATACTTACACGGTCCCCCTGGGAAGAGAGGAGATAATTGGACAAAAAGATTGTAATTTCAATAAATTGAGCCCTGTGTAGGAGCGGCCACTGGCCAATCTGCCTTCCCAGGGTCTGTTCAAACTCTAAAATGGGATCGTAACTGTCGATCTGTTCTCTCAGCCTATCACTAAAGTAACTTTTGATCCGGGAGGTGTTTTTCCAGCGGATGAGGTGCGAGTAGTAACTAAGGTGGGTGTCCGTAAGCCCCTGCTTAAAGAAGTGGGAAAGGTAACTT
>CALJBY010000216.1 GCA_938024025.1 uncultured bacterium | reverse complement strand
AACCTCCAACATCGAATGTTGAATGAAAAAGAATAAAAGAATGCCGAAAGACGAACAATCGAGTGACGAATGACGAATGAAAAAACTGGAGTGATGGAACATTTCGATTTTGGATTTTGGAATGCGGAATTCAAAGGGAGTGAAGAAGATTGAAGTGTTGGAGTAGTGGAGTACTGTGAGCAAAGGGCATAGGGTGTGGCGCAGAGGGAGTTGTGCAGAGCTTTTTATTGGACGTTCGATGTTGGACGTTCGATGTTGAACGTTCATTTTTTTTATTCTTACTTCTGACTTCTGACTCCTGACTTCTGTCTTCTTTAGTTTTTCTTCGTGGTTCCCCTGTTAGACAGTAAATCTTTGGTGAGCATTAATTAACCAACAGGGTTAACATTTGACAGGTTGCGCCTTCTGTACAATTGATGTCTAACAGGGTGAATTCGTGGTTTCAATTTTTAATTTATACAAGGGAGGTAGGTCATGGGTGAAAGCAGAAAAGGAATTCTTCTTGCGGCAGTCTTCGTCTGTTTTTTCCGGTTCTTTACAGGAGATGCCATCGCTGCAGAGAGGATACGGATGGCGACTACTACCAGTACTGACAACTCGGGGTTGCTTGAGGCTGTACTGCCACCCTTTGAAAAGATGTGCGATGTCACGGTAGATGTTATTGCGGTTGGTACGGGAAAGGCAATAAAGCTTGGTGAAACGGGTAACGTAGATCTCATCCTGGTGCACGCACCTGAAGCCGAAAAACAATTTATCACCGAAGGATACGGTGTTAACAGAAGGCAGGTAATGCACAATGACTTTGTTCTCTTAGGACCTGAGAGCGATCCGGCGAAGCTTAAGGGCGAAAAGAAGAGTGCACGTGCCTTTCAAAAAATTGCTCAAACGGGGGCCCTTTTCATCTCCAGAGGGGATGACTCCGGTACCCATAAGAAGGAGAAGAGCATCTGGCAGGAAGCGGGTGTTGAGCCGAATGGTGCATGGTATCTCGAAGCCGGTCAGGGTATGGGCACGGTACTCCAGATGACGCATGAGAAGGGTGCATACACCATTTCTGACAGGGGGACCTTTCTTGCTTACCGCTCGAAGATCGATCTTACCATCATGTCTGAGGGAGATCCGGTCCTCTATAATCCCTATGGTGTGATCGCCGTAAATCCTGCACGGCATCCACACGTAAACTATGTTAAAGCAATGGCACTCATCGGCTGGTTCACGTCGCCTGAGTGTCAGAAAATAATTGCAGCCTTTAAGAAAGGGGGAGAAGTGCTGTTTTATCCAGATGCCATTACCGTAAAGTAAGCCGGCAGGACTTTCTCACCTTGTCCCCCGGCTACCTCAGCCCTGCAGCATAATAATCAGAGAAGTAATTTCATCCAGTACTTCAATCAATTCGATACCGCCGCTGTATTCGTTATTTTCCTGCTTAATCCACTTCAACGTTCCTTTAACGCTCATGGGTTCTCGTTCAGAAGGAACCCTGATCTCCAGATTGATGGTTGAGCCTACCTGGATTGTCTCGGTAGTGTGAAACGTTATCCCCATGCCTTTTCTACTGACATCGAAGATGGTACATTGTTCCCAGCTCGTACCGAGTTCCTTTATACAGTAACGGCCATTAAGATTTGTTGAAAAGCGGATGTGAATCCTGCTTTCCTCCGTCTGGTTCCCCCCGTCCACCGTGTCATCTTCATTCGGGAGAGCATCGAAGAGCTCGGCTAATTCGATGCCACCAATGGAATCGTGTGTTCTTTTGCGTACCCACTTGAGTGTTCCTTTCACACTGTAGAGTTCAGGTTGGCCGGGAACACATATCTCCAAAATAATGGTGGTGCCGACTTGTAGCGGTTCAGTGCTATGAAAGACAACACCCAAACCTTTAAGGCTTGCATTGATGATAGTACATTCATCCCCACCCCTCGTGCACTCTGCTGTAATATAGTGGGCCCTGAACTGTTTATTATAGCGAGGATATTCCCTCCGCTCTCTCGTGTCATTCATGGAAGTGTCTTCTCAGTACCTCTTTATTTGCACAGGTATAACAGGATGCTCATTCAGCAGTATTTAAAGAACTTTTCGAATTCTGGGGGGTATTTCTTTAGCACTAATTTGCCTTATTTGCTTATCCACAAAACTCCAGTATCCCGGATGAAAACTGACTTGCTATCTTCTCACCAGACATGCTTGCAATTCCGGTAGGGGCGCATTCATGCGCGATGCATTCGCGGCTTAAAGCCGCTCCTACCATCACTCTATCTGAAAGAGAAAAGCTTAGATTTAGTTGGGGAAGAACCTAACTTCGAGAAGTTACAGTCGTATTGGGTGTCAACTGGAGAATTACAGATAAGCAGATTGCCTTATGATGGTCGAGGGCGCACAGGGCGCGTGGAGTGAGAAAACGGGTTGCTTTTATTCCTCCAGTCTGATTTAATCAATCTGTAATCTAGTCAACCATACTCTCCCGGTGAGGTGTATAATGCCCTTCTGGTTTCCGTTAAAAAAAAGCCGTTCCCTGAAGCTGTTTCTTGTCTTTGCTGGAGTGATATTTCTCGGTGTGATGTTTCTGCGGATCTATGGAAATCTATCTGACTCTGTCCCGCACAAAGACTACGAATCCATAAAAAAGTACTATCGTGAAGAATTGGCGCAATTGAAGGAAATGAATCAGGAGCTTAGCCTTCGTCTTTCACAAGTGCAAGAAAAGTTCGGTGAGATAGTAAGGGAACGGGACTCCTTACGAGAGGATAAATCCCAGCTGCTCTTTATGCTGGAAAAACTTGAAAAACAATCGAATGTCTTTAAGACGGCGAGTACTGCAGAAGAGGGTATGAGAAAATTTGCCCAGTCATGGCTCATGAGAATCAGTGACCTCAAAAGCGACTATGTAAAAGAGGGTGCTACCGCACGAGATGCCTTAATCGATGAGGTCAATGAAATTATAAAAGGACTAAAGGAGGATTTCTCCAGAGATACATTTATCAGTACAATTGATTATTGCACGATTACGTCCAATGTGAAGAAGGATATCGTACGGGCAAAAAAGAAGCTCGGCTCGATCAGCGCACACCTGAGAGAGTATTACCCTCCCAGGGATGATTAGTCTTCTGTGCGGTGATCTATTATCCCTTACGGGGAATGAAAGAAAAGTCTTCACCAAAAGGGGAAGACTTTTCTTTCATTTTTGTTGCCACGAG
Organism: uncultured bacterium; assembly: GCA_938024025.1. GTDB lineage: Bacteria > Desulfobacterota > WTBG01 > WTBG01 > WTBG01 > CALJBY01. The sequence continues at coordinate 2,808 of CALJBY010000216.1, read as the reverse complement.
GATTCAATCGGTCAGGGATTCAAGGGTAAAGAAAAAGAGTAACACGTCCTATTCAATTGACCACTGGAATCCTGGGACCACTGGTCCCTAAAGCTACCGCTTTTAAGGCAGTAGTAGTTTATTTCTTAAGCTCCTCCTCAACCATCTTAGAGAATCCAGCAAGAGAACGCTGTTTTGGCATCCTTCCATTGATAAAAATCGCCGGTACACCCCGTACCTTAACCGAACTGCCAAGCTTGAGGTCTTCCTGTATCTGCTTTTTCAGTGCAGGATTGCTGGAGGCAGCATTAAATTTTTCCATGTCGAGGCCAACGGCTTCGGCATGTTTCTTAATGGTCTGGTCATTGAGATTTTTGAAATCCTTGAGTAGTGCGCTTGAAAACTCCTCATATTTATCTTGCTCGGCAGCGGCAAGGGCTGCTATTGATGCCTTTTCAGCAAAAGGGTGCATTCTGAGAGGAAAGTGCTTGATGACGAGATTGGCATCGCTGGGGTATTTCTTGAGCAACTGCTCAAGTTCAGGAAAAATCCTGCTGCAGTAAGGTCACTGGTAGTCCAGGAAGGCATAGATCGTAACGGGAGCACCTGCTTTCCCGATGACCGGTGACGTGCCTATGGGAATATCATATACCTGGGAGACTTTAATCACAGAGAGCTGTTTTCCTGCAGTTTTTGTAAGAAAGAGCTCTTCTCCATTAGGTGCAATAGCGATTTGAGAGAAGTCGTCCGTGAGGAGAATGGATCCCGTCACTTTCTTTTCCCGTGTGGAGTAGATCTGAACACTTTTACTGCAGAGAATGTAAGCCGTTGAGCCATCACTGGCAATGGCTATATCCCGTGGATCATCAGTAAGGGTGATGTCTTTCAAAATCTCCCACTCTACTTTTGCGAAGGGAGCGGTTGTGAGTGAGAGCACAACCGCAAGGGCACAGAAAAGCACAGCCGGGTGGAATACATGTTTTTTCATAATAGATCCTTTCAGTTTGAAATAGTGTTAGTGAACCATTGACTTGTTACGGGAATATGAAGTCTGGAGTATAGGAAAAATTTTCCCCTATGTCAACCAAAAGATGGTTGCACGAGGGAATAGCTGAATTCTCCTGTATACCTGCTGTTTTGAGGCTGCGTATCAGGAAAGAAGCATACGGCATTGCGCAAGGGAAAACACCCGTTTATGCAGATAACGCGTAATCTCAAGGGTGCCGGGGAGCTTTTGTTGCGGGGCACTGTGATTGGCATTTGAAACAATAGTAGTAGTTTCCTGTCATGAATGTTTGCCACAGTTCTCTTAATGCATGACTGGTGCACATTTCTTCGATTTCTCGTGCCGGTTTGTTCGTGAGTGTGTGAAAAAGGTCCGTGAAGCAGCGGAGCCCATAGGCAAAAATGTGATCACCACAAAGCTTCTTGTTTATCTTTCCCCCTTCCGAAAGGGCTCCTACCGGACATACTTCAAGGCACCGCATACAGTGATCACAGAAGTCCTCATCTAAGGCTTCATCGGCTTTAAGCGGTGCTGAGGTCAGGAGTCCCGCAAGGCGAATAGCTGAACCAAACTCCTTTGTGATGAGCAGACCATTTTCCCCGTATGAACCGAGCCCTGCTTTTACCCCTGCTCTCCTCCAGCAGATCTCTCCCTGCATTCCTTTTTTTGGTTCTGCCATATCTATGGGAATGAAGGCAGGCACGGCAACCGAGGGAAATCCTTCTGACATAAGGTAGCGGGTTGTTTTATGGACAGACTGTTCACACTCCCCGTAGGTGTATATCGTGTCAAACTGGGCTACCTGATTGTTGTCTGATCGCAGTGCAGCTACATTGTGATGGGAGGCCACAACGATCACGCACCGGGCTGATGGGAGAATCTTCGTGATGTTTTCAGCATGTTCAGGGAGGTCACTAACCTTGACGATGCCCACAAGATCAGCACCATGCGCTAAGGCTAGGCCTTTTACCGTGTTACTCAGTTCGTGTTCCATTGCAGGGCAGAGAAAGGTCTCTTTTAAATGAAAGAATCAATGTATGATACCCCTCACCCTCTCCCCTAAACTCCGGCTGGGCAAGCCCGCCGGGGAGAGGGAATCTTTGTTCACCCTTACCTTTTCCCTACTCGCGGGGGAGGGGGTTAAGGGGAGGGGAATGAGGGTTCTATTCTGAAATACCGCGCAGTGGTTTTAAGAGTTCCTCTAAGGGTTCTGAGGCGATCTTTTGGAATTTTTCGAGTATTTCAGGACGTTCAGCTTCTATTGTCGGCAATTGCTCGAATATGGCGGCATTCACTAACTCTTCCATTTTGTGAGGATTGAGCGTGCAGGGGAGCGGCTTGTCCAGGAGGGAATAGACGTACCGCACATCTTCTGCGTTGAGCACGTAGAGCATTGCCAGGCTTCGCAGATATCCCTTGTAGTCATATTTGAGGAACGATTCCTTCCACCAGGTAAGATAGGATTCGATCCCCTCTCTCGTGGGCTTATTGTCTCGTAAGGCCAGGGTGACTGCGTGAGCTGCCTTCCAGCCACACATAATAGAACCGGTAATCTCTGCCTCTATTGTCCAGGCTGCATCTCCGACAACAAGAACATTATCTAAAAAAGGATCTTCAATCGGCGACCAGAAATGTAAGATTGCGCACTCCTTCCCTCCCAGCTGTGCCTTTTTAAACCAGGGAGAAAAGGGACTGCTTTTCATAAAGCTCAGGAGCTCATCTTCATAGGAGATCCTCTCATCTGCCGGCCCACCGATGAAAAACCAGAAGGTATCCTTCCCTGACGCCTTGGGAACAATGCCGTAGGTAAGGGGGATGCCATA
>CALJBY010000215.1 GCA_938024025.1 uncultured bacterium | reverse complement strand
TGCCGGCATTTGGCAGACAGACCTAAAATACGGAACCCTGAGCAGAAATATTGTGTCCATTAAGGCTGTTCTTCCTACCGGTGAAATTTTAATTACCGGATCTGATACTGTTGCGGGAACCAACTGTCTCTGGGAGTATGGACCCGGTCCTGACCTCTTGAGTTTACTCAGGGGAAGTGCGGGGACCGCCGGTATCATAACCGAGATAAAGGTTAAACTTCACTCCTGGACGGGGGGAACCTCACTTCCTGAACCTCCAGCGGGGCGACCCTGTATCCTCGACTACCACAAGCCTACCTATGACACTGCCCCCCCTCCCCAAAGGGTGAAACTCCTGTGGGTAGAATTCCCCGACTATGATTCTGAGGTAAAGGCACTCCATGCGGTTGCCCAGTCGGGCATCGGGATGGGATTGAATGCTACGGGTGTGTACAATTCCTACTACTGCTCCCAAACCCAGGATATGACCTTAGAGCGTGTTGGTAACAAGTTCTTTCCGCCCTATAACCTCTATGTAATACTCTATGGTGTTACCTCCGATGACCAGATAGCATATGAAGAGAAGATCTTCCGGGAGATTATGGCAGAAAACAATGGTACCTTTCTCACCGAGGAGCATAAGGGTGATGTGCTCTATGCACTGGCACCCTGGAACCTTGACTGCATCAGGCATGTTACCGGTTTTCGTATGAATCGATTTTACTATGGCGGCTCTATCGTGCCGGGGGGATTACTGAAGGATACCGCCTATAAGACGAAAGAAATCTGGACACGTACCATCAATACCGTGGGTGAAACCTACATTACCGACCGGGGAGGGATTGATGACACTCCCTTTCTCTATGCGGTTGAACGGGGAAGCCGGTTCTGGCTGTCGGAAGCCGATGTGTATCCTGACCCGCTGGATACAGAAATGATAGACCGGGCACGAAGCTTGATCATCACCGCAGCGACGGATTTTGTCTCTCAAGACTATCCCCCCATAGGGATGGGGGTGTGCATTGAGCCCCTTACCTCGTTTTTCCCGGAACAGGGTCCCAAGGTTAACCTGCTCTTCAGAAAGTTTAGAAAGATTTTTGATCCGAACAATATTTATGCGACTGGCAGGCAGGTCTTCTCTGAAGAAGAGTTCAATGCCCTACCACAAGAGATGTTTGATGCAATTAACGGACTGAGGGGGGCCTATGGATTGCCTCCCGTAGAGAGATAATCTTCTCTCTGTCGTCTATCAACCATTACGGTGAACACCATGCAAAAAGTGAGACTGGGCAGGACGAATCTTGAAGTTACCAGGTGGGGGTTGGGAGGTATCCCCCTTTCAACTATTATGAGTGGTAACACTGAAGAGGTAATTAACCAGGTGATCCACACGGCACTCGACTATGGGATAACGATCATTGACACCTCACGGGGATACATGGATTCTGAAACCCTCATTGGTGAAGTGATGAAAACGAGGAGAAGTGACTGCGTTCTTGCCAGTAAGACTATGAGCAGGGAAAAGGATGCAGCAATGGCAGATATTGAAGAAAGTCTTCAACAGTTACAGACTGACAGGATTGAACTCTATCAGATACACGCCCTCAGACCATATGAGGTGGCAACGGTGATGGGTGAAGAAGGGGCGTTGAAAGCACTCAGAAGGGCTCAAGAACAGGGGATGATCAAGTATATTGGGCTTACCAGTCACCACCTGGATGTTTTGATTGATCTTATCAAAACCGGTGAGTTTGACACGGTTATGTTTCCTTTTAACGTTATTGAGAGAGAAGCTGAGACTACACTAATCCCCCTGGCCAACGAGCACGATATTGGAACCATCGTGATGAAACCCCTGGGAGGGGGTGCAATCAGAAATATCGTCAAGGCGTTTAAGTTTTTTAATAACTATCCCGTAGATCTTATTTTGAATGGTGTTGCAAACATTGCTGAATGTAAAGAAAATTTGGCCGCGGCGGAAAGCAGGGATCAATTGACGCCGGACGAGCTTGTCTCCTTTGAAGATGAAGTTTCTTTCCTGGGAAAAGATTTTTGTCGTCGGTGCAGTTATTGTGAGCCCTGTCCCAATGATATTCAAATTCCTTTCATGATCCATGTCTTCTGGCAGATGGTTCACGATAAAACATACGAGGAACTCCCCGTTGAGAAACAGGAAATGGGGAAAAATTCCATGATCTGGTTTCAAGCCTGTGAAGAGTGTGGTAAGTGCGAAGAAAGATGTCCCTATGATTTGCCCACCATAAAACGTAAGCAGGAATTGCTGGAACTGTTTTCCAACCGATAAAAACGTAACATTGAAAAATCCGCTATTCTACATTGCGTAACACTTTTTAGTCGACTTAAGGAAGATATTATTATAACGCGCTACGGTATGGTGACTATTGATACAACAAAACCCCCAGCATTCCTGCTGAGGGCCTTGCATAATTTCTGATAGGCCATGAAACTTCGATATAATGATTAAGAGATATGTTCCCGAACCCATTTATTTGTAATGCTGTAGTAACGATTAACCGTGATTATCACAGCCTTCATGTGCCTCGCACCCTACTCCTGAATCGTTAACTTCACCGGCAAGCCAGGCTTCGGCAACTTCCCTAAGCTGTCCGGTACAGCCACGATATACTTTGATACCGTGAGATTGTATAACAGTAACTGCCCCACCACCCATGTTGCCGGCAAGCATCACGTTAACACCCATCTCAGCAAGTATGGATACTATGTTAGACTTACATCCACACCCTGCAGGTGGATCTATCCTCTCTTCGGAAAGAATAGTATTGTTATCGTCGATCGTATAAACGGTAAAATATTCGCAATGGCCGAAATGGCCATCCACCTGGTTGCCTCTGGAAGGAAGAGCTATTTTCATTTCCCAGTCCTTTCTTTATGGTGTTAAAGGGTTTTATTGTTTAGATGATTAAAAGTCGTACATCAATTGCTACCTATACCTGTAAGTTACCTCTATGTCAAACGCTACTGGTAAAAATTAATCCCCCTGTATATTTTTGATTGCTCTCCGTGCAATGCGGTCAGTTAGTCCTGGAGCCATGAGCTTAAGCCACAATCCCAAACGACCACCGAAAGTCATAACGAGTTCGCGTTTACGTTGAGCCGTAGCGTTGAGGATTAGTTGTGCACATGTCTCAGCGGTCATTACTTCAGTTTCATTGAGAGGACTTCTTCCCGATGATGTACTGTTGGTCCCGAATGCACGCTTGCGCACCTCGGTCGCTACAAAACCAGGATAAACCATTGTTACACTTACACCGGAATCGGCCAGTTCGATGCGGAGAGAATCAAAAAAGCCGGCCATAGCATGCTTGCTTGCAGCATAAAAACTGCGGGTTGGTACACCGGTTTTGCCTGTTAGACTGGAAATGCCAACTAGAGTGCCGCTGGTTTTTTTGAGGTAGGGGAGAGCATAATACGTGCAATATACACTGCCAAAGTAGTTTACACGCATGATCTGTTCCATCACCGTAAGGTTCTGCATTTCATCGAAGCGGGCACACATGGTGATACCTGCGTTATTAATCAATGTGTCAATGCATCCAAATTCTTCGACAGTATGTTTTATTAAATTTTCACACTGGAGCTGTTCTGTAATATCTGTGGCAACGACTAGTGTCTGAGCACCTCGTTGATTACATTCCCTGGCAACATTTTCTAATTTTTGAACATTGCGTGCCGCTAGTGCGAGCTTTGCCCCATTGCGAGCTAACTGTACAGACAGTTGCTGTCCAATTCCGCTTGAAGCACCGGTGACAATAACAACTTTTTCAGAAAAGAAGTGTATTTTTTTCATGCGTACTCAGAAATAGGAAACGAATTTAATAATCTGCTTATCCGTAATTCTCCAGTTGACACCCAATACAACTGTAGCTTCTTGAAGTTAGGTTCTTACGCAACTACATCTGAGCATTTCTCTTTCAGATAGAGTTATGGTAGGAGCGGCTTTAAGCCGCGAATTCATCGCGCATGAATGCGCTCCTACCGAAATTTCGAAA
>CALJBY010000214.1 GCA_938024025.1 uncultured bacterium | reverse complement strand
AAACAATTGGTAGTACACGAGGCATTGGAAATTATGTGGTGCTTTTGAGGATCATACTCCCCCTCATTGACCCCCATTACAACCGTAATATCAGGATTCTTGGCAGGAGCAGTAATGATTACCTTCCTGGCCCCTGCCTGCAAATGTTTGGAGGCACTTTCCTTATCCCGGAAGAGGCCGGTTCCTTCAACGACCGTCTGAACACCCAGATCACCCCAGGGAAGAGCAGCAGGGTCTTTCGTGCTCAAAATGGTGATCTCTTTACCATCCACGACTATAGCATTATCCTTGGCTTTCACCTCAGCGTTGAAAACACCGTGGCTGGAATCATACTTCAAAAGGTGCGCCAGGGTTTTTGCATCGGTAAGATCATTAATAGCAACAATATCAAAGTCTTTTCTTGAAGAGGCAATCCTCACAACAGATCGCCCTATCCTGCCAAATCCGTTAATTCCAATCTTCATAGCCATCGCTCTTTTCCCTCCTCCACGCAAGTTCAACTGCTTAAAAACATAAAACTATTTTACATTACTGCACAATCCATGGCAGGTGTGGTGAATAGTACCGATCCATGCCCTAAAAGTCAAGCCAAAACCTTATCCCGAGAGGATACTTCGGTATCTAGGATCCCATTACCACTCAACCAAAAAACAATTCAGCAACTCCATACAATTCAGGATTGATAGTTTTACTACTGGAAGTTACCTCCTGTAAATCCACCGATTCAACACTGTTCCCCCGCAAACATACCATTTTACCATATTCCTTACGGGCTAACAAGTCTACAGCCTTTACCCCGAAGCGCGTAGCTAAAACCCTGTCAAAAGCGGTTGGTGTACCCCCCCGCTGGATATAGCCGAGGTTGGTCACCCGGGTTTCCATACCGGTAAGTTCCTGTATCTTCTTACCAATGACTATTCCGACACCGCCCAGGAGGGCATGTCCAAACTCATCGGTTTTCTCATCCTGCACAACCTGACCATCGGCGGCACCGAACTCCACACCTTCAGCAACCACAATGATACTGAACGTCTTTCCCCGCTCGCACCTTCTCTTGATCATCGCAGCCACGGCATCAATCTTAAAGGGTATCTCGGGAATGAGAATACAATCTGCTCCCCCGGCAATGCCTGCAATGGTGGCAATCCATCCGGTATGCCTTCCCATCACTTCAATGACCATCACGCGATGGTGGGACTCTGCAGTGGTGTGGAGCCTGTCAATTGCCTCCGTGACAATACTAACAGCTGTGTCGAAACCGAAGGTATAGTCCGTACAGGGAAGATCATTGTCAATTGTTTTTGGGACACCCACAACCGGAATCCCCATCTCATGGAGTCGACCTGCCACCCCCAGTGTATCCTCCCCACCGATGACGACCAGACCATCGATCCCGAACTTTTTTATCGTGTTTAACACTCTCTGAAGTGTTTCTTCAGATTTGAGTGGATTGGTCCTTGATGTACCCAATATGGTACCCCCCCGGGGCAGTATACCGCTGATAGAGAAGTATGTCAGTGGTTCCACCCTTCCTTTGACCAAGCCGGCCCACCCCTCTCTAATACCCAGCACTTGCAAATTATACGTATCCAGAGCCCTCTTTACCACCGCCCTGATGACCGCATTGAGACCGGGACAATCACCACCACCAGTAAGAACACCAATTTTCTTCATACCATCCTCCACCCGTTATTCAGCGTATCGTCAAAACCAAATCACAGAAAAATTGCACCGCAGAGAAACTAAAAGAAAAAGAAGTCAGACTCCAAATGCCAAAAATGAGCTAAATTGCCTAGAATGCCTAAATTACACCCCCCCCAACGGTGAATGCTTACTTATAAATCTGCTTTTTTTCATTCAACATTCGATGTTGGACGTTGGATGTTGGATGTTCGATGTTCATTTTTCCCTCTGCGCCATGCCCTTTGCTCACAGTACTCCACTACTCCAGTTTCTTCTCCGCAATCCCTGGCCCAGACCGGCCACGTTGTAAGTGCCGTTTGGTTAGTTTTGGTCTGTAAAAAAGGCAGTAATGCAATTCTTAAATCAGCGCCAGGGCGGGCTAAAATCAAAAATCGTACGACCGGTTAACAGGCTAACGTGCTTAACCTAACGTACGCTGCATGGTATACCTACCCTCTTGATAATTCAAGCTCTAAAAATACCCCCTGCTACCTGCAGCAAAAAGGGGACGGCTGTAGATACTCGGTAATGGGGTAACTTTTTGTTGACTTGCCATGTAGGGCATATTATACAGGGTTCATTGAATTAATGAACGTCCAACGTCGAACTTCCAATAAAAAACCTGCTTTGTTTTTCATTCAACATTCGATGTTGAGCGTTGAATGTTCGATGTTCATTTTTTCCTGCAATCCCCCACAGAAGGAGAAGGAACCATGGAGCTTAAAACAGTTACAATGGAGATTCCTGATGAAGCCAATATTATCATAGGACAATCCCATTTCATAAAAACGGTTGAGGACCTCTATGAAATAATGGTTACCTCGGTTCCCCAGGCTAAATTCGGCATTGCCTTTTGTGAGGCTTCCGGACCGTGCCTTGTCAGGACCGAGGGCAATGATGATGCCTTAAAAGAAACAGCCGTGCGAAATGCCCATGCCCTTGCTGCGGGACATTGCTTTGTTCTTGTGCTTAAAAATGCTTTTCCCATCAACGTGTCCAATGCAATCAAACAGTGCCCTGAAGTCTGTTCGCTCTACTGTGCCACTGCTAATCCTGTGGAAGTGATTGTCGCCGAAACTGAGCAAGGCAGAGGGATACTTGGCGTGATTGACGGCTTTAAACCAAAGGGAGTAGAGTCAGCACAGGACATCGATACGAGGAAAGACTTCCTGAGAAAGATTGGCTATAAACGATAGGATTGTAGCCTGCAGGCCAGCCCGTTTATAAACTGGCTGGCTCATTAGCCCACTGTTTTTTGCTGTCGACCGTCAACTGACAACAGTTGTTAGTGAGTCACCACATCTGAATCTGAGGGACTCTCTCCGGGAAAATAGCTCTTTTTCTCCTTGTCCCCACCGCCTCCTTCCGGCGTCCCCTTCATGAAAGACTGAGGATCATCAAGGACGAGGGATTCCTTTAAGACTGCATCCATGTGTTCAACCGGTATAACCTTAATGGTACCGAGTATTTTCTCGGGGATATCTTTAAGGTCCTTCTCGTTTTCCTGGGGAACAAGCACACGGGCAATATTACCCCGGTGCGCGGCCAAAATCTTCTCTTTTAATCCGCCAATGGGAAGCACCCTCCCCCTGAGGGTTATTTCACCAGTCATGGCACTGTCTCTGCGTATTGGTTTCCCAATCAAAGCGGAAACGATAGCAGTCGTAATAGCGATACCGGCAGAGGGGCCATCTTTTGGAACGGCTCCCTCCGGAACATGGATATGAAGGTCAATCGTTTGGTAAAAATCCTTATCCAGTCCCAGCTTGACTGCCCGGGACCTGACATAACTTAATGCCGCCTGGGCCGATTCCTGCATTACATCACCGAGCTTACCGGTGGTAAATAATTTACCCTTCCCGGGCATGGTCGTCACCTCTACCGTAAGGAGCTCACCTCCTACCTCTGTCCAGGCCAACCCGGTCGCAATCCCTACTTCATCTTTCTTCTCCATCTCTCCATAACGGAATTTAAAAACACCAAGGAACTTCCCAACCATCTTGGAACCCACCCGCACGTACGTATCACTACCCTTTTCCACAACCTCTTTCGCCACCTTGCGGCAAACAGAAGCAAGCTCCCGCTCGAGATTTCTTACCCCTGCTTCTTTGGTATACCTTTGGATAATTGTTAAAACGGCATTGTCCGTAAAGGTGATGTTCTTCTCAGTTAAGCCGTTGGTTGTAACCTGTTTAGGCATCAAAAACCGTTTTGCTATTTGCAGCTTCTCCCACTCGGTATACCCGGGAATACGAATAATTTCCATACGGTCCTGCAGGGGCAG
>CALJBY010000213.1 GCA_938024025.1 uncultured bacterium | reverse complement strand
TAGGATAAAAGGTCTATTAATGTAGTACCCCCTATTCTTCTGTCAGTGCTTACGCCACATTTCCACAGAAATAAGCAGGTAAAATATGCTGTAGAACTTATACAAACCGCTGGATAATGTCAAGGTTTTTTTTAGAGGTATCTTCTCTACCGAAAATCAGTTCTTGAAGAGGTTTTCCCACTCATCTTGCACCCTTTTCAACGTATTTTCATCCCCCGTACCTCCCTCAGTATCATTACAAACAAAGAAATCACAGAAATTACTGCGATCGCGTTCCCTTATTGCTTCGCTCTGTGGTTCTCTACACTGGTTGGGGGCAGCAGCATCATACAGGGCACAATTAAGACAACACCGCACATCCCGATGACACCGGGGACAGATTTCCTGCCGAGACACTATGTGGTCAACCTTCAACTCACATCCACAGAAACAGCACGTCTTCATGCACCAACCTTCTTCGTTTTCATCATTATAATCTCGAATGCTTTAGATAGCAAGTTTCATCAAATCCTCTGCCACAATCACTGTACCGGAATACTGGCTCTCAACAGCTCCCTTAACATCACAATCGTCACAGGGAGGATAAAAATGGGTCAGCAGTAACCGTTTACACCCGGCTTCCCGGGCTACGCGGCCCGCCAATGAAGGGGTGAGATGTCCCTCCACCTTTCTATCATCGGGAAAAGAACACTCCAAAATCAAGAGATCAACTTCCCGTGCCAGAAGGATGAGGTTTGGACAATAATCCGTGTCTCCCGAATAGGCAACTGCTTTTCCCCCCGGGGTCGTCACCCGAAAGCCAATACTGTGATCACTATGTTCCAGATGAAATCCCTGCAAACTGAAGTCACTAAATGCAATCTCTTTATCCTTCATTTCCATGATGTTCAGGGTGTAACTCTGAGGAATAATCCATTTGCCATAGACATCCTTTAATCCTTCATAGAAGTGGGCTATGCCCTTGTGCCCTATGAGGCATAACTCACGGGTTCTTTTCCTTTCACTTCCATAGTTTGAAGCAAAGAGAAAAGGCACAAGATCAGCGGTATGGTCCGGATGAAAATGACTGTACAGCAGGTAATCAATCTCGCTAAAATCAATGTCTACCTCAAGCAAGCGGCGTAGCGTGCCAGACCCACTGTCTAAAAGCATGACACTCTTTCCAGCCCTGATCACGGTTCCGGGGGAACCTCGCCGCAATGAAGGAACTCCCGTACCAGAACCAATAGTATAGATTTCCATAGTCCTCACCCTTAGTGCTGTGCTATGCGAACATGCACAAACTCCTTATAGCATAGGCAAGGAAAAACACATACTATTTTATTGAAATCGAAGGACTTTTAGTATATACAATTCCGGTAGCTTTCCCCACATAGTGTACTCACATCATTACCATACGATGAAGGAAAAATAAGAAAATGAATCTTATTATTGTCGGTGCTGGTGAGGTTGGTTATCACCTTGCCGCACGGCTATCTCAGCAAAAGATGGACATAGCAGTCATTGAAAAAGATGAGGAAAAGGCCGCACGTGTCATAGATACCCTCGATGTCCAGGCTATCCATGGAAGCGGAAGCAGCGTAGAAACCCTCAAGCAGGCAGGAATTGAAAATGCTGACATGCTTATTGCCGTCACCAACAGTGACGAGGTTAATATGATTTCCTGTTTGGTGGCAAGTGTCCAATCAAAAGCTATTACCAAGATCGCACGCATAAGAAATCCAGAATATAACCAATCATTAGGAATCATAGGAGAAAACCACCTCAATATAGATCTGGCAATCAATCCGGAGTTTGAACTGGTAAACACCCTGGCACGGCTGGTAGAAATCCCCGATGCTACAGACGTTGTTGAATTTGCTGAAGGAAGAGTAAGAATAACCGGCATCAAGGTTGATCCCAACAGTTATGTGGCCGGAAAAAAACTGAGAAATCTCACCCAGGAAAACGAACAGCACGACATTATCATTGCAGCACTCTTTCGGGGAGACAAAATCATTATTCCCCGGGGAAATGACATTATTGAGAGCAATGATTTGGTCTATGCTGTTACCGAATCAAAAAAAATTGCTGCCGTAACCAACTATTTTAAGGAAAAAGCACGAAAGATTAACCTCATAATGATTCTCGGGGGCGGAGACATTGCTGTTGAACTTGCTCAATGTTTAGAAAAAAAAGGTATCACTATAAAACTGATTGAAAACGATGAAGAGCGATGTGAAGAGATTGCTGATATACTGGAAAAAACCATTGTCCTTCGGGGTAGCGGAACGGACCAAGAGCTTCTTGAGGAGGAAAACATTAAGGACGTGGATGTATTTATCGCCATTTCTGAGGATGAGCAGACCAATATTCTTGTTTCTCTTCTCGCTAAAAGGTTGGGAGCTAAAAAAGTCATCTCTCTCATCAACAATCTTTCATACACATCCCTCGTATCCAATATCGGCGTAGATACCGTCGTAAGCCCCCACCTGTCGGCCATCAACCGTATCCTTCAATTTATCCGCAAGGGGAAAGTGCTTTCTGTTGCCTCATTTCACGAAGAGAGTGCTGAAGCAATAGAAATCGTTGCCCTTGATACCTCGGACCTGGTCAACAAACCTCTAAGAGATATTAAATTCCCCAGAGGAGCTATCATCGGCGCTGTAGTAAGGGATACCGAAATCATTATTCCCACCGGTGATACAATCATTCTCCCCGGGGACCGAGTCATCATCTTTACCTTAACGTCCGCCATCCCCTCTGTGGAAAAGACGTTAATGGTAAAAATGGAATACTGGTAGTGGAGCATGCAGATTTCCTTTATCCTCAATATTCTCGGATTCCTCTATGTCTTTCTCGCCCTGACCATGATTCTCCCCCTTTCTATATCCTTTTTTTACGGAGATGGGTGTAGCACTGCGTTTCTTTACGCCATGTTGGTAACCACCGTCTCCGGGGCCATCCTCTTTCGGGCCTTTCCCACACAAAAGAAGGAGCTCTCCCATCGAGATGGTTTCGCGATAGTTACCCTGGGGTGGGCAACAGTAG
>CALJBY010000212.1 GCA_938024025.1 uncultured bacterium | reverse complement strand
AGAACCACATGGTAATAGTAGGTAAGGAAACAGGCACCGAGCACCAGTGCCCCTATCATCATAACCTTTCCTTTTTCCTTCTGTTTTTCACTTACTGCGTCCACTCACATTCTCCAGAGGATAGCTCGATTACGGGTAGTGACGATGCGCGCAAACAAGCTGTAATTATAAGCATAGGGGAAGTATGTCAAGATTGATGGTCCCGTAAAAAGTACTGCTCCCCGCGCCTCCTGGATAATTAAGCTTCGCTAGCAACCGGGCAGGCGAAGAAAGATAATCACAAATTCTAATTTTTTTCTCACCGCAAAGAACGCAGAGAAACTAACAAAAAAAGAAGGCAGAAGACAAACTATTTGGCTTGCCAGCCTGCTAGCCTTAAAATATAAAAATCCGTAACTCGTAACCTGCAACCCGTAACCTGTTCCTCACTGCTCCTGTTTTTTCCTTCGTCATTCGTCACTCGATTGTTCGTCTTTCGTCATTCTTTTTTCCGTTTTCATTCAACATTCGATGTTCATCTTTCCTTTGCGCCCTCTGCGCCTCTGCGGTGCTATAAATCCTTCCTGTTCTCCGCAATCCGCATTCTAAAATCCAAAATGTGATGACCCTATTATCACAAAAGCTTATAGTCTGCCATTACTTTTTTAAGTTTTTCCCGGTTGTCCTGTGCCATGGAGGTCAGGGGAAGACGCATTTCAGGGGTTATCTTTCCCATGATGCCCAGGGCAGTCTTCACCGGAATAGGATTAGTCTCGATAAACATGGCATCGTGTAAGGCAAGCAGGTCATAGTGCAACGATAGGGCAGTACTATGGTCTCCAGACGCGAAGGCATCCCACATGGCGGCAACCTTTGCCGGTACAATATTAGCGGTGACCGAGATGATACCCATCCCTCCCACGGCGAGAAGCGGGTAATTGACGAAGTCGTCCCCGGAAAAGACACGGCAGTTATCTCCGCAGAGATGGATGATGTCACAGATCTGGCGGAGTGAGCCCGAGGCTTCCTTAATGCCCACAATGGCGGGCAGTTCAGCGAGGCGTGCCACTGTCTCAGGGAGCATGTTTACGCCTGTTCTCCCCGGGACGTTATAGAGAATAAGGGGAAGATCGGTCTCTAACGCAATCGCCCGGTAGTGCTGGTACAGTCCCTCCTGGGTCGGCTTGTTGTAATAGGGAGTGATGAGAAGGGCTCCGTCTGCCCCTGCTTTCTGAGCACAGGCGGTGAGCTTTATAGCTTCATCAGTACTGTTTGACCCGGTACCGGCAATGACCGGCACCCGGTGATTAACTGCCTCAACGCTGATATTAATTAACTGCTCATGTTCTTTATGGGTCAGGGTTGCCGATTCACCAGTGGTCCCACAGGGAATGATACCGTCGCTGCCACTGGTAAGGTGAAATTCAATAAGGCGTAGGAAACCCTGTTTATCTATCTCCCCGTCCTTGAAGGGAGTAACTATTGGAATCATGGAGCCGCTGAACATTGTCTTGCATACCTCCGTAATGAATGAACCTTTCTGCAGTGTGCTGCAGGATAGCACAAACGGTTTTTACCGGTCACCGTACAGGATTTCTTCCTGGAGCTTTCCCTCATACACTACAGTGGCAGTACCTTCCAGAAAAACGTCTTTGAGTTTTTGATCTTCCTTCGTAAAGTGGACAGAGAGCACCTCTCCTCCCTGGGTGAGGACCGACACCGGTGACGTAATCCCCCGCTTTTCACTGGTAATCAAGGCAGATGCAACCGATCCTGTTCCACAGGCAAGGGTTTCATCTTCTACTCCCCGCTCATAGGTTCTGATCGCTATCGTTGCATCATTCCTGATACTCACAAAATTAACGTTTGTTCCTGCCGGTTTGAAGCGGTCTGCAAAACGAATCTTTCTGCCAAGCTCTACCACCGGGACGTTGGGCAGGTCTTCAACGAAAAGGACTACATGGGGAACGCCAACGGTAATGCTGTTAACACGGTAGTCTTCCCCTTCAAGTTCGAGGGTAAAATCAGCAGTACGGTTGTAGGGCAGGGGCAGTTGCAGCTTGACCACCTCTCCCATGACCTCCGCTTTGACAATGCCCGCTAAGGTCTCGAAGGTGAGCAGCGGTGGGGCAATACCGTTAAGATGGGCAAAGCGGGCCGCACACCTCCCCCCATTACCACACATCTCAGCCTCACTGCCGTCGGCATTAAAAAATCTCCACGCGAAGTCTGCCGTTTGAGATGCTTCAATGAGAATCAATCCATCTGCACCAACGGAAAGCTTACGTCTGCATAAACGTTGTGCAGCTTCTTTTCCTCTATGGATGTCAAGCGTCCCCCGGCGGTTATCGACAATGATAAAATCATTACCGGCGGCACTCATTTTGGTGAAGGGAATCACTGTCATGTGTTTAAAAACTCCGGAATATGTTCACCGCGCATCAGATCTTCATACCGTTCCCGTTCGCGTATGATAGAAAACTGTGCTCCTTTCACCATGATCTCTGGAACGCGCGGTCGGGAATTGTAGTTGGAGGACATGGTAAAGCCGTAAGCACCCGCACTCATTACAGCAAGAAGATCATTGGGTTTCACGGGGGGGATTGTTCTGTCTTTGGCAAGAAAATCACCTGACTCACAGATAGGTCCCACGATATCTGCTACGATCTCTTTCCCCGGTTTTTTGACGATGGGTTGAATAGCCTGGAAGGACCCGTAGAGGCTGGGACGGATAAGGTCATTCATCGCAGCATCCACCGTAACGAACGTCTTTTCCGTTCCCTCTTTGATATAGATGACCGTAGTAACGAGAATGCCCGCATTGCCGGCAATCACTCGCCCCGGTTCCAGAATCAGTGTACAGTCCACGCCGTGCATCTCTTCACAGAGACGAGCGGCATATTCCCGGGGGTGGGGAGGCTGCTCCTGGTCGTAGGTAATACCCAGCCCACCGCCCAGATCAATGTAGCGGATGTGGATCGATTCCTCCCGCAGTGTCAGCACCAATTCCTTTACCTTCCTTAAGGCCTCCACAAAGGGGTCAATCTCTGTAATCTGGGAACCGATATGACAGTCGACACCAATAATCTCTATGTGTTTCAGCTTTTGTGCTTCTCGATAGTCCTCAAGCGCTTGCTGCATCTCTATACCAAATTTGTTTTTCTTCAATCCGGTTGAGATATAGGGGTGTGTTTTGGGATCGATATGAGGATTTACCCGTATAGCTATTGGTGCCTTTGTTCCCAGGCGACCGGCTGCCTGATCAAGGGCAACTAATTCCTGGGAAGACTCCACATTAAACATCAGTATGCCTTCCCGTAAGGCATACTCCAGTTCTTTTACCTGTTTCCCCACACCGGAAAAGACCACTTTGCGGGGATCGGCGCCGGCTCTGAGGGCACGAAAAAGCTCACCCCCTGAAACAACATCCATCCCACCCCCTAAAGTGACAATTTTTTTCAGTACGGCAAGATTTGAATTGGCCTTTACTGAAAAGCAGGTAAGATGATCTGTGCCGTCAAATGCGGAGTCGAAGACGTTGAAGTGGTTTTCCAGGGTATGGTTGCTGTAAAGATAGAACGGTGTACCCACTTCATCTGCAATCTTTCTGACCGGGACGTCTTCACAGTACAGCTCTTCGTGGTCGTAGTGGAAATCGTGCATGATCACCTTTTTACTGGTTGTAGTGTATCGTTACTGCTGCCGAGGGGTTACTCTCATTGGTCTCCCGTGCGTCATCAAGTGCCGTAACCCTGTAGGTATAGGTTTCTCCATCTTCTACTGACGCATCAAGATAGCTCGCTATGGATAACAGTGCAGGGGTTACCTTTACAAAATCGGCTCCATCGCCTGTCTGGCGATACAGATTGTATCCCTTAAGATCAGACGCTTCACTTTCATTCCACTTCAGCACTATTCCTGTAGTGGTGGGAATAGCAACCAGGCCCATGGGAACACCTGGAGGAATGAAATCTGTTGTAGAAACCGAAACTTCCTCACACCCCTCACTTTCGATAAAGGTTTCCTCGACTTTTCGTACCGATCGCAGTGTATAAAAATAGTCCTGATCAACCGCCACACCCTTGTCCCGACAGGCCAGGGTAGTAATGGGCTCCTGGTTAAGAGGGGTGAGGGCGTAGGCTTCACCGGGACCGCGTCGATACAGGTTATACCCTGCTACTTCCTGAAGAGATGTCCCATCTTCCAGTCCGGTCGGTGCTACCCAGGACAGGATAACCGATTTCTCTTGAAGCCGTGCCGTGAGGTTGGCAGGAGGCATGCCGGGGACATCCCAGAAAATATCCTGGGTACGGGCAGAAGGACTGAGCTGACGGGCGGCATTAAAACTCACGACACTGTATGTATAGATGGTCCTCACGCTGAGATCCCTGTCGCTGTACTCTATGGTGGTAGCCTGCGGTTTACTCATCATATACGTTTCGTAGTCTATTTCATAGAGCAGCAAAAACCTTTTGGGGCATTCCTTGCACGCTTTGTCAAAGGCTTGCACACTGCGAAGGAGCTTAAACCCTGTAAGATCGAGGAGCTCAGAACCGTCCGTATTTTTTTTGGGTATATCCCAGCTTACGACTATAGCCTTCCCTTGAGGATGTGCCGAGAGGCTTTTAACCTCCGCCGGCAACACGGCACGGGGAGCAGTGGGATCCCCTTTCTTGCCGCACCCCCCTAAGGGGAGGATACAAAGCATATAAAAAAAAGCTGTCTTAAAAAAATGTCTTGTGCCCACTCTTCACGTTTTCTCGCGGTCTCGGTCGGTCCCCCCGGTTACCTTTTCTTTCGCATGAGCGTATTAATCTTGAGTCGCAGGGCATTGAGCTGAATAAAGCCTTCTGCCAGCTTCTGATCATAAACGGCATCCTCTTCAAAAGTTGCATAATCGGGATGATAGAGAGATTGGGGAGATTTGCGTCCAACAACAGTACAGTTACCTTTGTACAGTTTTAACCGTACCGTACCGGTAACGTTTTTCTGCGTCTCGTCAATGGTGAGCTGGAGGATTTCCCTTTCCGGAGCAAACCAGTATCCGTAGTAAACAAGTTCTGCATAGCGGGTAATGAGGCTGTCCTTAAGGTGCATGACCTCCCGATCGAGGGTGATTGATTCAAGTGCCCGATGGGCCTTGTGCAGTATCGTTCCTCCGGGGGTTTCATACACTCCCCGGGATTTCATACCCACATACCGGTTCTCCACGACATCAACCCGACCAATGCCATGCGTTCCTGCAAGCTTGTTGAGACGGGCTAATAATTTCGCAGGAGAAAGTTTTTTGTTATCAAGGGCGACTGGATTTCCCTGCCTATAGGTGATGTTCAGATAGGCTGGCTTCGACGGGGCCTTTTCCGGGGATGTGGTAAGAATAAACATATCTTCCCGGGGCTCCTGCCAGGGATCTTCCAGTATACCTCCTTCAAAGCTCAGGTGAAAGAGATTGCGATCCATACTGTACGGCTTTTCCGGTGTCACCTGTAAAGGAATGTTATGCTCACGCGCATACGCAATCAGAGAATTTCTGGAATTGAGGTGCCAGAGCCGCCACGGGGCAATAATGGTTATCTTCGGGTTTAAGGCAAGGTAGGTAAGTTCAAAGCGAACCTGGTCATTTCCCTTGCCTGTTGCACCATGACAGACCGCATCAGCCTTTTCCGCCCGGGCAATCTCTATCTGCCGCTTAGCAATAAGTGGGCGGGCAATGGCGGTCCCCAGTAAATAACTGCCCTCATAAACAGCATTCGCCCGTAAGAGGGGAAAAATAAAGTCCTTTACAAACTCCTCCTTAAGATCGTCAACATATACTTTCCTCATACCGAGACCGCGGGCTTTTCTCCGTAAAGCCGCAAAATCATCTTCCTGCCCCAGATCTGCAGCAAAGGCAATCACCTCACATCCATAGGTTTCCATCAGCCATTGAGGAATGACAGACGTATCCAACCCGCCGGAATACGCAACAACTATCTTTTTTATCTTCGCCATGTTCTAGTGCTCCTGTCTGCTGTGAACAAGAAACGTCTCAAGGATAGACTTTTGCATATGTAAACGGTTTTCAGCCTGATCGAAAATGATTGCATGTTTGCCATCTGCCACCTCATCAGTAATCTCTTCCCCGCGATGAGCAGGCAAACAGTGCATAACCATAACATCCTGCTTTGCCACCGCAAGCAAGGAACTGTTGACCTGATACCGTTGAAAGGTCTTGATTCTTTCTTCACGACCGTCTTCCTGCCCCATACTCACCCACGTATCAGTATTGATAATGTCAGCACTGTGGGCAGCTTCAAAGGGATCATCAAAAAATTGTATCCGGGCGGGCGCTTCCGATTGCGCCTTTTCCACGATTGTGCGGTCGGGCCCATATCCCTGAGGGCAGGCCAAACGAAGGTTGAGGCCAAGGGTGAGAGAAGCATTGATCCAGGAGTTGGCAATATTATTTCCATCACCTACATAGACAATGTTCAGACCCTGATAGCCCCCCTTCTTTTCTACAATGGTCATGAGATCACTCAGTATCTGGCAGGGATGCAGCAGGTCGGTGAGACCATTGATAACCGGTATCGCTGTATAGTGTGCGTAGGTTTCCAGGGTCTTCTGGGAAAAGGTTCTGATGACCATGCCGTCCAGATACCGGGATAAAACACGCGCAGTATCTTCTATAGATTCTGATCTGCTCAACTGGGTATCCCGCGAACTCATGTAGAGGGCATGCCCCCCAAGCTGTACCATCCCAATCTCAAAGGAAACACGGGTTCGGGTTGAAGGCTTTTCAAAAAGCATACCCAGTGTTTTTCCCTGTAAGGGGTGATGGTCTTCACCGGCTTTCTGTTTCGCTTTCAAGCTGACAGCATGTCCAATAAGCTCATCGATTTCCTGTTTGTTGAGGGAGGTGCTACGTAATAAATCTTTTTCCATAACATCACACGGTGTGTTTGCCCAAAAGTTCATCGAGCAGGTGAATTAACGTGTCTATTTCCTTTTCCGTAATGAGCAGCGGGGGAAGAAAGCGCAGGATATTTCCCATGGTACAATTAATCAAAATACCTCTTTCCATGCATTCCTGCGCAATTACTTTACCCTCACCGGCCAGTTCTATGCCCAGTATCAGTCCCTTCCCTTTTACCTGTACGATCGAGGGGTATTTTTCTTTGAGCGCTGTGAGCCGGGCGTGAAAGTATTCGCCCCGCTGCCGGCAGTTGTCCAGGAAAGAATCCTCAAGGAGCACCTCCAGCGTAGCAGCACCTGCAGCAGTGGAGAGTGGATTGCCGCCGAAGGTGGA
>CALJBY010000211.1 GCA_938024025.1 uncultured bacterium | reverse complement strand
GAAGGGCTCGTTGTCGTGGTCAACCCGGTAATAGATGAGGCTGCGGGTGAAACCCGGATGGAAGAAGGCTGCCTCTGCCTACCGGGGGTTATGGTAGAGATTACACGACATGAAACAGTTACCGTAAGCGGTCTTAGTGAAACGGGCCAGGAAGTTACCCTGCATGCAGACGGCCTGTTGGCACGGGCGCTCCAGCATGAGATCGACCACCTAGAGGGTACGCTCATCGTTGATAAGGTGTCGAGGTTAAAAAGAGAACTTTTGACAAGTGCCTTGAGAAAAGAAGCCAAAGAACGAGCTGCAGTAACGGAGAAGTAAGGGAAGGGACAGGGCACGATCCACAGGAGATACTCTCCTGAGGTATTTTTGGAGTGATGGAGTAGTGGAGTACTGGGTAAAGAGTTTCTCGTTGCGCATGAGGAGTTTCTTTTCCCACTACTCCATCATTCCAGTACTCCAATCTCTAGGTCCGCAAGCCCAAAATACATGATGCATCCTAAAGACAGCAAGATTAAGGTGCTTGAGAGATTATGCCTGAACTACCGGAAGTTGAAACCATACGACGAGACTTAGTGAGTGTGGTCACGGGTAAACAGATTACTGACGTTACCGTTTTACTCCCCAAGATGGTGAGAAGACAGGGTTCACAGGACGAGCTCATAGGGCGGGCACGGGGAAGGACTGTTCAGCGTGTACGGCGAAGAGGAAAGTCGTTACTGTGTATCCTGGACTCGTTAGATGTCCTCGTTTTTCGATTAGGGATGACCGGTCAACTGCTCTGGAGCCACCCGGACTGTCTGCCTGATGAAGATAAGCATACCCATGTCATTATCCATTTTGAAAAGGGGGGAAGAATACTCTTTCGTGATATTCGACAGTTTGGGGAGATGTATCTTGTTAAGAAGGGGGCTCTCGAGAAAATACTTCAGATGGGGGCAGAACCGCTGCACAAGAGCTTTACCCTGGAAGCACTTAAAAAGATTTCCTCTTCATCGGTTAAAATCAAGCACCTTCTCATGGATCAAAAGAAAATTGCTGGTATTGGGAATATCTATTCCGATGAAATCCTGTTTGAAGCAGGGATTCATCCTCTCAAGCGAGCCTCCGCACTTGCGGGCAAAGAGTTACAAAGACTCCACCACGCCATAGGCACCATTTTACGTGAAGCCATAGCGTGTAAGGGGGATACCCTTTCGGATTACCGTACTCCCTTCGGGGAGAAAGGCCAGTACCAGCATTTTCACCGTGTCTACCAAAGGGGAGGAGAAACCTGCAGGAGATGTCCGGCACCCATTGTGCGGGTGAAACTTTCAGGACGCAGCTGCCACTTCTGTCCAAGCTGTCAAAAGTAGCAGAGCGCAAGATTATACTTGACATATTTTCTATAATTTTTTATATCTACAAAATCGAATAAAAAAAGAGGGGACGTGATGTCAAAGAGATCTATTCTGTTTTTCCTTCCCTTAAGCTTCTCTGTGTGCATCCTGCTTAACAGTCCTGTAACCTCAGGTGAAGGGCCTTCCACAGCCATACCACCCGCTCAAGTTTCACCCCGCTGCGAAACCGTACAGCCGTATGCAGGCATCTCCGCAAATGATCTGATGAAAATCAAATATACAGTTAAATATACAAAGTTTTCCCAGGACTACCAGGGTATTGGTCACTTCAAGATGATTCCAGGGGACGGTCCGGTCCGGTCGCGCTACTGGAGGCGGTATCGCATCATCCTCAATAAGATAAGTGAAGAAATTGATTACAAGGATTTAGTACTGATTCTCGGGCCACAGAATTTGAAGGGATTATCGGTTTTAACCTGGACCTATCGTGACCCCGAGAAAGAGCAGGAGGTGTGGACATGGATTCCCAGCCTGAGAAAGGTACGCCGGTTGTCCCCCTCTGAAGAGGCTGATCCCTTCATGGGATCCGATTTTACTACGGAAGATATATCGACGAGGAAGTGGGAAGACGAAACCTATAGAATGGTAGGCGAGAAGACGTTTGCTGGCCACAGATCCACCTATCACGAGAAGACCATTTATAAGGATACGGACTGCTATGTAATAGAAGCGAAGCCCAAAAGAAAAAAGTGGTATTATTCAAAACGAATTGTGTGGTTGCACAAGCAATTTGGTGGTCTTATTTTTGATGAGTTCTTTGGTCCTGAGGGCAAGCGATGGAAGACCTTTGTAAAGGAATATGAAGTGTTACCGGACGGTTGTATCCCTCAGGTGTTTATCGAAGCTGAGGATCACCTGAGCAACCATAAGACCGTTATCGGCTTTAAAAAAGAGGATATTGCATTTAATAGCGGACTGCAGGAAGGGTTCTTTTCAGAAAAGACACTCATGCGATCAAAATGGTAGATGGAGCTTTTCAGGATGATCCTTTCCCGGGTAGTGCCCGGGTCTCTACCGGTTTTTCCTCAGCTGATTCCGCACAGCGAAACCCTATGGTGTAGCTTTGATGGACAGGGACATTTCTCCCCCGCTCAGAACACCTCAGCTGCTCTGCCCTGTTCGTCCACGCCCCGCTGCGATACACCCGGTAGCGGCCCTCCTGTGGCCCGGGAGGGTTCGTATCGGGGCTTTTTCTGTAGTAGGTCTTCCCATACCAATCCGCACACCATTCCCAGACATTTCCTGCGATGTCATAGATGCCAAAAGGATTTGGAAGAAAGGTACCTACCGGCTGCATCTCGTTTTTTGAAGTTATACTGGTAAAATAGTTGGCATGTTTTACGTCGATTTTCTCTCCCCAGGGATAGGCCTGCTTTGCCAGTCCCCCCCGGGCAGCTTTCTCCCATTCAGCTTCGGTCGGGAGGCGCTTACCTGCCCACGCAGCATAGGCAACTGCATCTTCCCAGTTCACCAGAACAACGGGGAAATCAGCTTTGCCCGGTGGATAGGTGTTGTTCGTCCAGTTATACGGTTCAGCCCACGCCGCAGTTACATGAGGAGCCCGATGGCCCGTTTCATCAATAAATTGTTTGTAGAGCCGATTAGTTACTTCATAGCAGTCAATCCAGAAGGCATCAAGGTACACCCTATGACAGGGATTTTCATCATAGTGCAGTTCGTCCTCCCCGGGATTCCCCATAAAAAAATCCCCCGCAGGGATTAAGACCATCAGGGCACCATCCCTTCCCACGTCAGAAGAAAAACGGCAGGCAGTGCTGTTGATCGTACCGGGTGAAGTATCCGCAGTTTGCTGGATACGATTGATCAGGTAGTAGGCAGCTACGATGACCAGCGCAATGACCAGAAACAACGCACTGAAAATCCCCTTCCTCATTGTTATTTCTTTCGCTTGAAGAGGTTGAGCAGAAAACCATCCTTAAGGTCTACTGCACCGTTTGGGCACACCTCCATACAACACAAACACTGGATGCATTCCCCTGCATTAATTGAAAAACCGTCTACACCTTCAGCGATGCAGCTGAGCGGGCAGGCCTTGAAACAATTACCGCACTGTTGACACTGTTCTTTATCTATGAAGGGATTAGTGGTGAGCGGGCCTTTCAAAATACTCATGAGGAGTTTACGAAAAGTGCTTGGAGGCCTGATCAGGGGTGGGAAGATAAAATCGTCTACCGCTACCCCAGTAATCTCCTCCCCCAAGAGGTCGATTGCACCGATGTCCGGGGTTCCATATCCCTCGAGCAGCGCTGTCTGCAGGGTAGGAAAGTGTTCCGGGTGTGTGCCCAGCACCTCAGTTACTACCGCATCCACCGCCACTGTATCGGTGCCGGCAATAATAAGCCCTACGTGCCGGGGAGTACCAAAACCAGGACCTTTGCCTTCCATTGCATCGATGCAATCAACAATGGACAGGGGGGGATTAATCAGGGCAGCAAGGTCAAGTAACATCCGCGAAAAATGTTCATTACCCTCGTGTGAGGTTCTGACGTGCCACTGGGCCTTTCGTGCCCCTGGCACACAGCCAAAAAGGTTTTTAACCGCTGCGGTGAGAAAGGTAAGTCCATGGGTCTTGAGCTTGGGAAGATTGATGATGGTGTCAGCCTCAAGAACCGCTTTGCCGAGGGTAAAACGCTTAAAGAACTTCCCCTCCGGGTGTTTAACCTCGACCGGTTCGAATTCAACGATCTCTATTCCGAGCTCCCGGGCAACTGCAGCTACACCGCACCGTTCAGCTACTTTCAGCGCAGTCCCCATCTGGGGACTATCGCCAATTACCGGTGTGGCAGATGCCTCGAGCACTAATTGTGCCACTGCCCGCACCAGTTCAGGATGGGTGTTAACACATTTTTCCGGTGAACGGCCAATAAGAAAATTTGGTTTGAGCAGCACGCGCTCTCCCTTTGAGATAAAAGCACCTATCCCACCAAGGAGATCCAGGCCTTCCTTTAGCTGCTGGTAAATCATTTCTGGCCGATAGTCATCACACTTTACTATTGATACCTTTTCTTTCATCAAGGTGCTCCTTTCTGGAATAACAGTATTGCCAAAACAGAACCACAGAGAATTCGAATGCCTAAAATTGAACCACGAAGGGCACGAAGAAAAACTGCACCGGAGAGTGCGCAAAGAACGCAGAGAAAAACTAAGAAATAAAGAAGTCAGCAGACAAGAGTCAGCAGTGGTTGACATTAGTCAATTGTCATTAGCCATTGGCTAGAAGGATCAACAGATGACCATTAGCCATTGACAAATGGCGACAAGATAAGAAACCCGGAGCCTACAACCTGTTACTCATCACTCCACTGCTCCATCACTCCAGTTTTTTCCTTCTGAATTCTGACTCCTGACGTCTTTAGTTTTTATAAAAAATGCTGTTGAATACCCGACAGCTCTGCTGTGGGGATGAAAACAGTATCGCCGCAGGCGAAAAGGTAGCTTAACATTTTTTCTCACCGCTATCTGCCCCCTCACCCTTCCCCTCTCCCCGCTGGGGAGAGGG
>CALJBY010000210.1 GCA_938024025.1 uncultured bacterium | reverse complement strand
ACACGATGAGCACTTTTGCTCATGCACCACACGAAGAACGTCTCTAGGAATGCTGCTCCCGCTGCCCTCAGATGTTGATCACGACATAGGATTTCTTTTTTAACCCCTTGATCCACTGTTTAAATGCACTTTCGACTTTCTGGTTATACAGAAGAGCGTCAATTTCATCCCGTTGTTCTTCTTCTGTCATCTTCTGCCTGTCTTTCTTATCTAAAACTCTAATGATATGGAAACCCTTAGGGGTCTGGATCACGGGACTCACTTCTCCCACCATCAGGGTAAATGCAGCTTCATCTAAAGCAGAAAACAGCTCGCCCTGCCGAAAAACACCCATATCTCCACCGGTCACGGCGGTGGAATCCTGGGAGTAACTTTTTACCATGGCATTAAAATCCTCTCCCTGCTTAATTGCTGCACGTATCTGTTCCGCCCTTTCTCTAGTCTGTTCGACCTCTTGGGGGGTTGACTCGGCAGGAATAATCAGGAGAATCTGCTGGAGCCTCACCTCTGGAGGCACATTGTACTCATCTCTATGCATCTTGTAATACTCATCAATCTCCTTTTTAGTGACATACACTTTTGCTTTTATCTCCTGATCAATGAGTCTCATTTTCTTCATCTCAGCCCTCAGCTGCTCCTGATAAGACTCTATGGTCATCCCGTCTTCAGCCAGGGCCTGCTCAAATTGCTCCTCGGTAAGTTGAGCCCTGTCTCTCACTTCTCTGGTCGCCCGAGCAACTTCTTTCTCGGTAACCTCAAGCTTTAACCTATCTGCCTCCTGGTTAACCAGTTTCTCATCAATCAATTGATTGAGTATCTGCCTTTCTGTCTCTTTAATCTCCTCTTCACCATAGGTGGCCGAATAGTTCGCCTTCATCCTTGCCAGATAGGGAAGTGAAATGGCCTTGAGTTCTGAAAGTGTTATAATATCTTCGTTCACGACCGCCACAATTCTTTCTATTATTTCAGCATCTGCCCTATACGGGACAAGTATACTGCATGCCAGCACACAGGGTATCACCACCTGCTCAACCAGACACCTCACTACACCCTGTACCTTTTCCCTCTTCATGGAGAGCACCTCCTCATATCTGTACGATCACTATGCTATCTACCAGAGCCCCCTCATTAGTTCAAGAGCTTTCTTACTTCATGCACGACATCTTTCCAGTCTCCCCCCGTGTAGGCAATACTCAGTTTTAAATCAGGAGAGAGCCGAAAGCGCTGAGGATCGCTTTCGATAAGGGTTAAAATCTTCTCTAAAGAATCTTCTGCCTGGCGATGAAAGGTTAAGCTGATCTCCCTGCCGTTATAGTTAATACTGGTAATAAAAAACGGCCGCAAGAAATTTTTCAAGGTAATGACGCTTAAGAGGTTGTTGACCGTTGGCGGGAGGGGGCCGAACCGGTCGCCCAGTTCTGCCTGCACCTCTGCAACACTCGTATCATCCATACAGGAAGCTAGTCGCTTATAGAAAACTAACCGTTGATTGACATCTGCAATATAATCCTCCGGGATAAACGAGGGGATAGGCAGATTTACTTCGGGATCAATTTCAGGGATGAGCTTTTCCCCCTGCAGTTCCTTAACCGTTTCTTCCATAAGCTGCGTATATAAATCCATTCCCACAGCAGCAATATGTCCAGACTGTGAGCTTCCCAGGATATTCCCTGCTCCTCTGATTTCCAGATCCCGACTCGCCAAACGCAAACTTGAGCCCAATTCACTAAATTCAAAAATCGCTTTGAGTCGATCGTGGGCATCTTTCGAGAGCACGGATTCACCGGGAGTAAACAGGTAACAGTAGGCACGATACTTTGACCGCCCTACCCTTCCTCGCAGCTGGTACAGCTGGGCAAGCCCCATCCTGTCTGCCCGATTAATAATGATCGTATTAGCGGAAGGAAAATCCAACCCGGATTCGATAATCGTCGTAGAGACGAGCAGGTTAACTTCCTTGCTAATAAAGGAGAGCATAACCCTCTCAAGCTCCTTTTCTGACATCTGGCCATGGGCAACAGCCAGATGTGCTTCGGGAACCAGGCCGTTCAGAAACCGAGCCATTGCCCGGATAGACTGTACCCGGTCATGAACAAAAAACACCTGCCCCCCTCTTCTCAACTCCCGTACAATTGCTTCCTTAATCACTTCAGCACTAAATCGGTTAATAAAGGTCTTAATCGCTAATCGATCTTCCGGGGGAGTAGTAATCACGCTCATGTCCCGTATGCCCACTACAGACATGTAGAGTGTTCGAGGTATCGGTGTCGCTGTTAAGGTGAGAACATCCACCATTTTTCTCATCTTTTTAAACCGCTCCTTGTGAGCAACACCGAACCGCTGCTCTTCGTCTATAATAACCAACCCCAGATTGTTAAAGTGCACATCTTTCTGAATGAGACGGTGCGTCCCAATGATAATATCAATGGTTCCTTCCTCAAGCTTCCGGAGAATGTTTTTTTGTTCAGTACGGCTTCTGAAACGACTGAGCATTTCCACCTCTATCGGATAGGGCTTTAAACGTTCATACATTGTTTGATAGTGTTGTTGGGCCAATACAGTTGTTGGCACCAAAATGGCTACCTGCTTCCCATCCATTGCTGCCCTGAAAGATGCGCGCACTGCCACCTCTGTTTTACCGTATCCGACGTCACCGCAAATGAGCCGATCCATGGGCTCAACAGCACTCATATCCTTCATTACCGCTTCAATGGCATCTAACTGATCCGGGGTTTCTTCATAAGGAAACGTAGCTTCAAATTCCCTATAGTAGTGGTCAACGGGAGAAAATGAGAACCCCTGCAATACGGTGCGTGATGCATGGACTGCCAGCAGTTCCTTTGCCATTGCTCTCATGGAAGTTTTGACTTTCTTTTTCGTTTTCTTCCAAGCCGTTCCCCCCAATCGGTCAACCTTAGGAACAGAGCCTTCTGTTCCTATATATTTTTGTACCATCTTAATCCGATCAACGGGTACATAGAGTTTATCATTCCCAAAATATTCGATCAGGAGACAGTCACTGGAAAGATCCCCCACCTCCAATCGTTTCAATCCCTGATAGACCCCCACGCCGTGATCTATGTGCACCACACCGTCACCGACCTTCAACTCACTAAAATCAGAGACGAAATAGCCACTCTTAATGCGCGGGGGCAGTGCTCTTCTCTTTTTTTCACCGAAGAGTTCCTCCTCAGTAATAATAATCAAACGACCCAGGGGAAAGCGAAAGCCTCTTGTAAAACTGGCGACTTGAATCCGTACCCCTTTGCGGGAAGATAAACATTCGTTTCTATCAAACTGCTCTCCTTCAAGCAGGTGCACCGGAATACTATACTCTTCCAGTAATTCTATAAGTTTGTGAGCCTCGTTCGGGGAATGACAAATGAAAAGAATGGTATTCCCTTCATCCTGCCACTCTTTCAGGTGATCTGCCAGGGGAGCAAGCATGCCCTGGGAGGAAGTAAAATCGATCAATTCTTTACGAATATCATCATTGGCATAGGTCTTAAAAAAGACTGTCTCTTTCTCTGGTAAAGCAAAACCTATTTCATCACAGTAGAGTTTTTGAAAGCTTGCAAGCCGGCTGTGTGCCTCTTCAGCAGAAAGGTAAAAGTGAAGCACAGGTGGCACAAACGTGTTGCGTTCCAGGCAACGCTCATAACGCTCCGCTGCAGTTAAAAGAAATGTTTCCTGTTCTCTTTTTATCTCTTCGTGATTATGAAGAGCGATAAGACAATTCTTGGGAAGATACTCGAAGAGCGTATCCACGTCGGGATAGAGGTAGGGAAGGAGACGTTCGATCTCAGCATTCATCTGAAAGGTGCTGAGCGCTCTCAGGAGATCTTCCCTGCTCTCTTGCGGAAACAACTCCTGGCCAAACTGATCTCTCGTGCGTTCAATAATCTGGTCCAGATTATCTTCTTCAAAGATAGCTTCAGATACCGGTACAATCCACGCATCGCTGCGTTCACCACATGATTTTTGAAGGGGCACATCGAAGTGGCGGATCGACTCGACGGTATCCCCATACAATTCTATGCGTAAAGGGGCTGGGTATCCCGGTGAAAAGACATCCACAATACCACCGCGAATGCTGAAGTCCCCCCTGTCCTCCACGATGCCAACCTTCAGGTACCCACTTTTTACCAGCAGAGTGCTGAGTTCTTCTCGGTCTATCTCTGCTCCAACCTGTAACTGTCGGGAATAGCGTGCGAGCACTGCCCGGGGGATGGATTTTCTGAGGAGAGCTGTGATGGGAACAACGATGATGGGGGGCTGATCACTGCCCATCAAATGATGCAATACTTCTATTTTCTGGCTCGTGATTTCAGGGTGCCGCGCAGCATCAGCGAAGGGAAACTCCTCATCCGGAGGATAGAGAAAAATGCGTTTTTGCTCGGTGCTATCCGAAACAGCATACTCATCCTTCCCTACAAAGAAAAGGAGTTCCTGGTAACAGTCTTCAGCATCTTTAAGGGTAGGTGTTATGACTAAAAGACACTTAGTGTGCTCCCGCCACAGTGATGACACGAAAAAGGAACGGGAAGACCCCCTAAGTCCACCAATTCCTCTGTGCTGCACCCCATTTTTAAAAGGCTGGATCACCCGGGAAAGCACTGAGGCGAAGCTAGAATCCGTTTTACTGTTATCATACACAAGGGACATGATGATCCATTCCGGTTACTTCCTGTCCCTACTGCTGGGGAAGAGGAATAGTCGGTGGTGCTAACATCTCAACTCCTGGAGGAGGGGTAAAGGTAAACAGAGTATCGGCAAGATTGGTATCAATCTGTATCTGGGAAAAGGTAATACGGGTGAGATTGTCAAAAAGATCATAGACCTCAGTTTGATAAATTAAAAAAGTGTTTTTATCAAGCCGCAGTAGTATCTTGCTCAGGTTGTGCTGGGATGAACGAGGAATCAATTGTAATACGAGTTTACCTGCAGTACCTTCCGCCGGTGACGTCATTCCTGTAATGTCAAAATCTCTTTTAAGGTGTGCCTTCCCGTTGAGAAGATCAGCAGAAATCTGTGATTGGAAACCCTCGCCAACGGTAGTAATAGTGACCTGCTTATCCTCGGGCTCATAGAACCACAATGTATTCCCATCGCTGATAATCTGCTGGGGAGCTGGTTCCTGATAATCCCAGAACATTTTGCCTCCCTTCTTAAAAAAGACCTTTCCCTGTGCCTTTTGTACCTGCTCAGCATTCCATGATTTTACCACCGATTCCTGCACAAAGTATGCTTGAATATCCCCCATGGTTTCATAGGTCTTTTGAATCTGTGCAATATCAGCGTCCAAAGGATTGCCATAGGCACTGCTTACGAGAAAGAGAAAACTCACCAGAGTCAGCACACACCAACCACTTAGCATCAACCTTGTATCCTGTTTCATTTTATAGCCTTTTAATGAGTACTTCCCGTGGTTTTACCCCATCACTGGGGCCGACGACGTTCTCCCGTTCCATGCGTTCAATGATGCGAGCCGCCCTGTTATACCCTATCCGCAAGCGCCTCTGGACCATGGAAATAGAAGCCGTTCGCATCTGGGCTACCAAAGCTACCGCATCGTCATAGCGTTCATCATAGTCATCATCTTCCTCAATGGTACTTTCCTCTTTCATCTCCAGAATACTTTGATTATAGGTAGGCCGTGCCTGCTTCCTCAGAAAAGCGGTAATACGCCTAATCTCTGCCTCAGAAAGATAGGTACCATGCACCCTTACCAGATTTGAAGTCCCCGGTGGTAAAAACAACATATCACCCAGGCCGAGTAACCGTTCAGCACCAACGGTGTCCACGATAGTACGAGAATCGATTTTAGAGGAAACCTGAAAAGAAATACGGGCAGAAAAGTTTACCTTAATGGTCCCCGTCAAAACATCAACTGAAGGCCTCTGGGTAGCCACTATAAGATGGATACCAGAAGCCCTTGCCATTTGGGCTAACCGGGCAATGGCAATCTCAACCTCCCGGGATGAGACCATCATCAGATCTGCCAGTTCATCAATGACCACTAAAATATAGGGGAGTTTTTCGTCATCAGCGGTGCTTTCCTCATCGTTATCGCTCCTGGCACCACGGCCTTTTTCCGCTTTGCGGTCTGCTTCAATGCTCTGGTTATACCCGTCTATATCCCTCACACCCTTATCGGCCAACTTCTGGTACCTCCGCTCCATTTCACCGACTGTCCACTGCAGTGCCAGTGCAGCCTTTTTGGGATCAGTCACCACCGGATGCAATAAGTGGGGAATATCTTCATAGAAGGAGAGCTCCAGCCGTTTAGGATCAATCAAGAGCATCTTAACCTCGGCGGGTGCGGATTTGTAGAGTATGCTGCAAATCAGGGCATTGATAAGAACACTCTTTCCCGAACCGGTTGAACCGGCGACGAGAAGATGGGGCATCTTCGCAAGATCAGAAATGATGGCATTTCCCGCAATATCTTTCCCGAGGGCAAGTGACAACCGTGATCGAGCGCGCCTGAACTCTTCTCTCCCAACAATTTCTTTAAAGTAGACAGTTTCTCTGACCGCATTCGGTATCTCAATACCTACTACCGCTTTACCGGGAACCGGTGCTAATATACGCACACCCAGGGCCTTAAGTGCGAGGGCAAGATCATCTGCCAATCCCAGTATCTTACTGATTCTCACGCCAGAGGCTGGTTCAAACTCGTATCTCGTTATTACCGGTCCGGGATGTATAGCAACGACCTTCCCCTGCACACCAAAGTCTGCAAGTTTTTTCTCTAAAACTGTAGCATTTTCTCTTAAGGCCTCCTTACCTGCTTTGCTTACCTTTTGAGAGAAATTATCCAGGAGCGATAGAGGAGGAACATGATACTCTGTTGACGGTGACGCATTGCCAGGCGGTTCTTCTCGTGTGCGCATAACGGTTTTTCTACGAGGCGTTTTTGTTGGGCTTTCTGCCTCGAGAAAAGAATGGGGTGCAGGGGACACATCTTCATGCGGGGATGTCAGCACCTTTTCCTTGATAAAACGGTCATAGAGTCCTGCCAGTGCTCCCATCATACCCAAGGCACTTCTATAGAGCTTTTTTATATATTCAATCAGCTTCGAGAAGAGTGACCGTAGAAACATGGCACTCACGACTGACCAGGAAAAGAACTTCTTACAACCCTGAGCTACTTTGAGCAGGGAAAGGTTCGTCATCACAATAAGCGATACACTGCCGAGCAAAGAAAAGACAATGAAACTGCCTAAGCGATTGAGATACGCAAGCGACACGTGAGCGAGCTGTTTGCCGACAAGACCACCTCCACTCAAGTCATAGCTGAAGGATACTATGCTTATCCTGGGATTCACCCATGTCAGACTGCAGAGCACTGAGAGTGCAACGATCAAAATGAAATAGCTCACAGAAAAAACATAGCTCATATGCATCCCTGCAGGCAGGAAGAGCCTCAATGAAAGCCACAGCAGGGTTATCGGCACGATAAATGCGCTCAACCCGATTAACTGAAAGAGTGCATCTGCCAGATACGATCCAATGAGCCCCCCCCAGTTACTAACGTCTTTAACTCCGGAAGAATGCGCAGTATTAAAAGACGTATCTAAAGAATTGTAGGAAACAAGACAAACACCAATAAAAAAGGCGAGGAAAAGACAAATGAGCGCGGTGAGTTCCCTTCT
This sequence comes from uncultured bacterium, assembly GCA_938024025.1. Lineage (GTDB taxonomy): Bacteria > Desulfobacterota > WTBG01 > WTBG01 > WTBG01 > CALJBY01. The sequence goes on along the minus strand of CALJBY010000210.1, from coordinate 3,291 downwards.
CAGTCGTTTTCTATTATCCGAACTAGCCATACAATCTTCCCGTAAGAAATATATCTGATAACAGCTTAATATTTATTGATATTTTACTTTAGATAGTTTTCTAAGTCAACCCTTAAGTGTGTGGAGTTCCTGCTCGCCTTACACCGCATAAAAATTGTCCATATCATGAAATGATGTGAGATCTGCACGATGCGAAGTTCATGGAATACTGGAGCAGTGGAGTGATGGGGAATAGCGCTTGGTGCAGAGAGCGTTGCTCAGAGTTTTTCATTGGAAGTTCGACGTTGGACGTTCGATGTTCAATGCTCATCTTTTCAATCCTCAATCCGCATTCCAAAATCCGAAATGTGTGGATTCTGGCTTCTGTTTCCTGACTCCTGTCTTCTCCATTTTAGGCATTCTAGGCAATGTAGCTCACTCTAGGCATTTCTCCTTAGCTTGAACTCCTGCTTCAAGCTTGCAAGCTTTCCAGCTGTTTCTTTTACCTGTTACCATAGCTAATGCTGTTTGATGACCGAGCTTAGCAGAGACAAACAATGATTGTTTACGACGTTGTAATGCCCGTGATAATGCGTCTTACGAGTTCCCCTGCGGAAAAGGATCGATTGTAAAAGCGTTCAACTCTCCCGAAACCACCATCCTGATTGACATACACCCGTGCCCCCCAGAGGTAGTGATCAGTTCCCATAGGGTTACCATAGCGCATATCAAAAAATGAAACGGTCCCTCCACCCTGAGGATATCGCGTCACCGCACCCCGCAATAAGTCATCAGCAAACCATGTATAAAGCTTTATCTTCTCAAGACTCCGTGCTCTGTCGATCCAGGGATCAGTGTCATGCACCACGAATGTTGATGTAACGGTTTTTCCAAGCAAGGTGTTTGTCCGGCCTACTAAATAACCCTGGGGCGTCTTTACCACTGTTCTCCACACCCAGACAGTGGTCAACTGTGGATACACCTCAGCACGGAGTATGATTACCTTTTTGTTATGTGCATCGGCACGGGTACGCTCAAGAGCTTGTGCATGATTCCACCCCCCGTAGATGAGATAGGTTGTTGTCAGGAGCAGAGTCGCCATGCCCAGCCATGTCGTATGCTTTCGTGGCCACCATTTTTTCAGCGCAGCACACGTGATGAGTGTAAAGAAGAGGGGGAAACTATAAAAGATATCTACGATGGAAACACAATTCCAGGCTATCCGCACATTCGAAAACGGGGCAAAAATCTGTGTCCCGTAACTGGTACAACAATCAAGCAGGGGATGGGTAAAGAGCACAAGGAAGGCAAGCAGATACCACCACCCAAAAGCGCTGGTACGCTTAGACCATCGCCAGAAAATCCAGGCTACTACTGCACTCAAAAGCGGTGCACAAAAAAGAGAATGGGTTATCCCCCGATGGACGGTAAGGTGCACCCAGGGATCTGCTACGATGACTCCTGTCACAATATCCGCATCAGGAAGCATACCCCCCAGACAACCCAGAAGAACAGCCCTGCCACCGAGTTTCTCTCTGAAACCGGCTTCAGCTATCACACCCCCCAATGCAATTTGAGTCAGAGAATCCATGAGGACACCCGTGTCGTCTAAGAAACGATGATACGTGAATCCTCCCCATCATTACAGAGGGGAGGATTGGTCAATCACCCTAAGTGCCGTTGCAGCACACAGGGTAAACGATGCTTCGTGCAGTATAGACAATAAACTCGTTATGTTAGAGGGAACGGCACCTGCTGTGCTGAGCAGTGATCGTACATAAAGAACCCTCCGGAGGAGACACGTCACACAGCCGGCAATGCTACTGCTTCAAACTAACCTCACCCGTTTCAGCACTGTAGTCAAGTACTGCACGTGGAATATCAGGAGGGATGGAGAGATCCTCCAAGCTGTCCGGGTATCTTCCCTGCTCCTGTTGAAAGCGGTTAATTTGCAGTCTAATGGCCGGAAGACTTGCCTGTACCTTGGCCTTTTTAGCCTTGCTTAACGAATTGAGAAGGGTAGAAGAATACTCTTCAAGTGCATTTTCATCCGCTGGTTCATTGATGCTTTCATCGTCTTTTGCAGTACATCCCCCAGTAAGCAGGATTAAAGAAAAAAGCATAATCACCACGTTTTTTTTAGATACCATCATCTCCTCTCGTAAACAGTAGGTCGTTACAAATGCCAGGCACGTGAATAGTTTCTATCATACCATGTTAGAAGGATACCGGCAAGTACTATATCGTTTCACGCCCGGAGAGCGGGAAGGTGTCATTTAAAAAGAACTTTACTTTTTAGCAAAATCTGTTACAGTGCTAGACGATTCCATCATGTAACTACGGAAAAACGTGCAGAAAGGGCATGTGTTCATGAAACCATTCCTCGGTCTTAAAATAAACTCCAAACTCTACGAAGGCTTGGATAAATCCAACCCGTGCGACAAGTATTACTTTCAAGAAAACAACCCTGAATTCCTGCAGATTGTCAGTGTGGATGAACATAAATACATAGGCAAATTTATAGAACAGGGAAGTGAATTGAAGCGCATTGAAGACATCTGTCTCAATATTACAAGTATTATACATAAGCTATGTCCGGACATTACAATCTCTACTGACTCGATACGAGTGCTTGCTACAGAGCTATCTACTTTAACTACCTTGAAATAAGTTTGATGGTCCCGTAAAAAGTCAAAGATCAGACGACAAAGTAAAAAGATTCAGATGCACGGAAAAACACACAAATACGAATGAATGAGGCGTACTTACTGGTACGCTGGCTTGGCCGAGCTCCCTGGCCGACACGAGTGTCAACTCGGGCAGGCAGCCAGGCAATGAGTGAGGATGCAGTGCAACGCAGCAGATGGACTTTTTACGAAGTCGTCAAGCTGTAACCTTCAATCTGCTGTCTGCACTTAGTAGTGCCTGCGCAAAGACGTTTTCGATAACCACTAACACGGAGAGGGAGAACTATGGAAGTACTTGACAAAAGAATAGTAAACCGGCTGCAAGAAGATGAACTCATACACTATCAGGAAGAACTTCTCAAACATCTTCCCGACTGCGGTGAAAAAGCTGAACGTGTTGATTGTGAACTCCTCTTGTCACAAATACCCTCACGGAATAACCCGGCAGCACTACAGGAAGATGCTCGAGAGGATAGCCAAGCAGCATCACAAGAACCTGTTGAATAAGCCTGCCGGTAACTGTGCTTAAAGTGAAATGGCTGTACATCCTCTTCGCTTATACAGACAGCAGGCATAATGAGCACTTCCCCTATGCACTATAAGCACTGCGCCATTATAAGATTTC
>CALJBY010000209.1 GCA_938024025.1 uncultured bacterium | reverse complement strand
CAAGGTAAGGAGGCGGCTAATCCTTTCTATGAGAAAGTCCCTCAGATCGTTACGGACTCAATGGAAAAGGTGGGAAAGCTCACCGGCCGTCACTACCGTCTGTTTGACTATACAGGCCATCCAGAAGCGGAGGGGGTTATTATATCTATGGGATCTTCCTGTGAGGCTATTGAGGAAGTGGTAAACTACTTGACGGGCCTGGGTGAAAAGGTCGGCCTCATCAAGGTGAGACTCTTCAGACCGTTCGTGCAGGATGCCTTTTTCTCGGCACTCCCCTCATCAGTGAAAAAGATTACCGTGCTTGACAGGACCAAGGAACCGGGTTCCCTTGGTGAACCCCTCTATCTCGATGTGTGTACGACCCTAATGGAGCATGGTAAAAATGTTCCCCTGGTCGGTGGCCGATACGGACTCGGCTCCAAGGAATTTACCCCTTCCATGATAAAGGCAGTATACGATAACATGAATGCGGAAAAGATGAAAAACCACTTTACCGTTGGTATCGTTGATGATGTTTCCCACACCTCACTTGAAGTTGATCAATCACCCTTTGACACTACACCCGGCGGAACCGTACAGTGTAAATTCTGGGGGCTCGGTTCAGATGGCACCGTGGGAGCTAATAGAAGCGCCATTACAATCATAGGGGATAATACTGATATGTTTGCACAGGCATATTTCGCCTATGACTCAAAAAAATCCGGTGGTCTCACCGTTTCCCACCTCAGGTTTGGAAAAGAACCGATACAGTCCACCTACCTCATCAACCACGCAGATTTTATTGCCTGCCACAATGCAAACTATGTGCACATGTATGATGTCCTCCAGGGGATTAAAGAGGCCGGAACCTTTCTCCTCAACTCGCGATGGGAAGCAAAGGAGATGGAAAAACACCTCCCGGCAGCAATGCGGAGGACCATTGCCGAAAAGAAGCTTAAATTCTATACTATTGATGCTGTGAAAGTTGCAGAAAAGGTCGGTCTGGGGGGAAGAATTAATATGATCATGCAAACAGCGTTCTTCAAGATTGCCTCTATTATACCATTTGAGGAAGCAGTCAGTCTTCTCAAGGAATCGATCAAAAAAACTTACAGTAAAAAAGGAGATAAAGTCATCCAGATGAATCTGGATGCGGTAGATCAGGCCATTGAAAATCTGGAAAAAGTTGACTATCCACAATCCTGGAAAGATGTAACGGGGGAAGTTGAAAAAAAGACAGATGAACCAGACTTCGTTAAGAACGTTGTGCTTCCGATCGCTGCTCAACAGGGAGACGAACTTCCCGTGAGTGCTTTCACTCCGAACGGTCTTTTCCCGGTAGCAACTTCCCGATTCGAAAAGCGGGGTGTAGCAATCAATGTTCCTGAGTGGGTTCCGGGCAACTGCATCCAGTGCAACCAGTGCGCTTTTGTGTGCCCACACAGTGTTATACGACCCATTCTTGCAGAGGAGGCAGAACTTTCAAATGCACCCGCTTCATTTGCGACGCTGGAGGCAAAGGGGAAAGAACTGGAAGGCCTGAAATTCCGGATTCAGATTAATACCCTTGACTGCATGGGCTGTGGCAGCTGCGCGAATGTCTGTCCTCCCAAGCAGAAGGCGCTGATGATGAAGCCCCTTGAAACGCAGACGGCTGTACAGATGCCAAATTTCAATTTTTCTTCCACCATACCTTACAGAGACAATCTCTTGAAACGGGACAATATAAAGGGTAGTCAGTTCCAGCAGTCCCTGATGGAGTTCTCAGGGGCATGTGCAGGCTGTGGTGAAACACCGTATGTGAAGGTGTTGACTCAACTTTTTGGTGAACGGATGATTATAGCCAATGCCACGGGATGTTCATCCATCTGGGGTGCCTCTGCCCCAACCACCCCCTACTGTGTGAATAAAGAGGGACATGGACCTGCCTGGGGCAATTCACTCTTTGAAGATAATGCGGAGTACGGGTTTGGTATGGCCATGGCAGTCAAACACCGTCGAGCCAGGCTAACTGACCTTCTCAACGAGGCTATAAAAACCGAAATCTCCAGTGATGTAAAAGAGGCCATCAGCGGGTGGTTAGAGGAGATGAATGATGCTGAGAAGTCCAGGGAGTTCGGAAACAAGCTCAAGGAACTGCTTGGACAGACTAAAAGAACTCAGCTCATTGAAGAGATATATGCCATGTCAGACCTCTTTACAAAAAAATCTGTCTGGATCATGGGAGGTGACGGTTGGGCATACGACATTGGTTTTGGTGGATTGGACCACGTCCTTGCTTCAGGTGAAGACGTTAACATATTGGTGATGGATACGGAAGTCTACTCAAACACCGGTGGACAGTCTTCTAAAGCGACCCCGAAAGGGGCAATTGCCAAGTTTGCTGCCTCCGGCAAAAAGACGGGCAAGAAGACTCTGGGTCGTATAGCACTGCTCTACGAGTCCGTCTATGTTGCCTCAGTCTCTATGGGTGCTAACAAACAGCAAATGATTAAGGCTTTTACAGAGGCCGAGAACCATCAGGGCCCTTCCCTTGTCATTTGTTATGCTCCCTGTATCAATCATGGAATAAGGAAGGGAATGGGTATCTGTCAGGAAGAGGAAAAGCGGGCTGTAGAAACCGGATACTGGCCGCTCTATCGCTTCAATCCTTCTCTTGCCAAACAAGGTAAGAATCCATTGATCCTCGATTCCAAGGAGCCCGATGGAACCATTCAGGAATTTTTAAGTGGAGAGAACAGGTATGCAGCGCTGGAAAAAATTGCTCCCGAAGAATCAAAAAAACTCCGCACCCAGCTTGAAGCGGATTACTATAAAAAATACGTGTTGATAAAAACCATGGCCGATCTTTCCCCGGAGGCATGGGGAATTGAGACACACACCCCTGTTGAGGCACCACCTTCAGATGAAGATGAGCTGCCGATGGCTAGTTTATCTGTAACTGCTGAACACATACGGTCTAACGATGTGTCTGGAGAACCTGCAGACGAAGGAAGATCAGCAAAATAGAATAGGAACGCAGAGGCTGATCTGGGATTGGAGCAATGGAGTAGTGGAGTGATGGAGTAATGAGTAACCGGTTACATGTTACGAGTTGCAGGTTACGGGTTTTCCCTCCCCGATGAGACTCTGTCATGTCATTGAGAGGAGGTTAAAAAACCGACGAAGCAATCTCATAACACATTAAAAATGGCAATTGCCGCGCCCTCTGTGCTCGCGCCCCTCAGGATGACGTAGTCATCCTGAGGAAGTGCCCTTGGGGTGCAATGACCAGTGAGGGAATGTTTTGAACATTTGCTATTTGGGTTTTGGAGTTTTGATTTTATACTTGTATTTCTCTGTGCTCTCTGTGGTTTAAGTTTTCAATTTAGGCTTTCTAGGCAATTTAGCTCATTTTAGGCATTTGGTTTTTCTGTGGTTTAG
>CALJBY010000208.1 GCA_938024025.1 uncultured bacterium | reverse complement strand
GTGGCACCAGGAAAAGTATTTGAGTGGTTTGAAGATACGGACTATCATCGAGGAGCACCATATGCTTGAGCCTGTTTTACGCAACCAGGAGGGAATGAGGGGACCAGCTGAGCTCTACCGGTTACCCGGTGCACAGGGGATGATAGGTTTCATCAATCCGATCAGTAGTCACTTCTGCACCACCTGCAATCGATTACGATTGACTGCAGATGGGAAGCTCAGACCCTGCCTTTTTGCTGATCAGGAAATTGACATACTGCAACCGCTCAGATCTGCCGGCACCGATGAAGAATTGAAGCTGCTGCTCCACGAAGCTCTCTCTTCCAAACCGAAAGGCCATACGGTTATGGAACCTACATTTAGAAAGTGTACCCGTGATATGGTTGCCATCGGGGGGTAACACTCGAGTAAATGCTCCTCCCTTATGCTTCAGGTTTTCTATTAACCACCAGTGCGCACTACCATGAAACCGCCTCATAAAATATTGGCCCTTGATATTGGAGCAGGCACACAGGATATCCTCCTCTATGATACAACCGTAACCCCAGAGAATTGTATCAGCCTTATACTGCCAACACCAACCAGATACTTTGCACAATTGATTGAGCGGTGTGATCAGGATCTCTCCATTGCCGGTGATCCTATTGGGGGCGGGGCAGTTCCCTCCCTTCTGGCAAAACACCTCAAAAAGGGCTATCGGGTCATTATGACTGAAGAGGCTGCCTACACCGTAAGAAACAATCTCAAGGAAGTTAAAAACTATGGGATTGAAATAGCCCGTGATGGAGCTGTGGGCTTTCAGGGAACCACCCTCAGGTTCCATGAAATAAACCTTATGGTCCTGAAGGATTTCCTGGCCCACTTTGGTGAAGATTTTGACATTGATCTCGTGGCCATCGCGGTTCAAGACCATGGGATGCCCCCCGAAGGAACATCCAACAGGGAATATCGCTTTAAAATCATTGAAGAACGCCTCAAGCAAGAGAACTCACCAGAACAGTTCGTCTACACCCCCAATGAAATTCCATCGTCTTTCAGGAGGATGAACGCTGCAGTGCGGGCAGCCAAAATCCAGTATGACTGCGAGGTTGTTGCCATGGATACATCATTTGCTGCCATTCTGGGCTGCATGGAAGAATCTCCTTCAGGACTTTTTGTCAATGTGGGAAACAGTCACACCCTGGCAGCGCTCATTCATGCCGGCAGAATTGAAGGACTACTGGAACATCATACCAGTTGCCTGACAACAGGAAAGCTTGACAATCTCCTTGTCCGTTTTCTAAAAGGGGCGGTGAGCTCACGGGAAGTTTTGGAAGACGGAGGTCATGGGGCTGTTTTGTTGAGCTCATGGGGGATGGAGGGAAATGAAGAAATCATTGTGACCGGACCGCGAAGAGAAATGCTAAAAAAGAGCAGCCTTACTGTCCGCTTTGCAGCCCCCCATGGGAATATGATGCTAACGGGTCCCTTCGGTCTGGTCAAGGGTGCCTCGCTCAGATACGGTAGCCGTTAAATAATCTTTCCTTTCAAGGTAATGGTAAAAACAGGTTTTTTCAGGTAATTAGTGTGAATCTCGAGTGTTTCCTTAAGCACCCCCTTCTGAAGTTTATCCTTTTCTAGGGTAACCGTAATACGGTACTCTTTTCCTTCCTCCGTGGTTTCAATAGCTGTTTGGATAAAATCGCTGCTCGGTATTATTTTTTCTATAGCAAGCGGCTCACCCCGTTCTTTACTTACACGAATCTGTTTTGTAATGAGCGATTCCAGTGTTTGTGATGCAAGAGGAATAGAGCCAAAGAAGAGGGTGCTTGGCGAAATCGTCAGTTCATTCTTGAAATTGATTCTGACCGGTATGTCAAGTTTAGGTTTGTTCTTACTGCTGGTAGTGACGGTAATCCTACCAATAGCTCTGCCCTGTACATCTTCCCTTGTGGTGACGTTGAGTTCATATGCTTTCCCTTCTTGGAGGGGTTTGATCTCATAGGTAATTTTATCATCGAGGGTAGATGTAATGTTGGTAATCGTTAATGGTTCTGCCTCATTTGTACTAATCGTTAGTTTTTGACTGAGTGTGTCCCCTTCAAAGCCAGTTAAATATGCTCGTGGTGAAGGTTGAACGGTGATGTAACGCTTAATGGTGCCTTTGAGCTTTATCCTGTATGAAGGGTGCTGAGGATCGTTAGAACGAATCGTTGCGGACTTTGTGAATTTTCCCCGCATGTTTTTTGTTTTTACTGATAGATTGACTTTACCTTCCTGACCAGAAGGGATGACCTTATCAAAACTGGCCACAGAACATCCTCACCCGGGTTTGACCGATTGCAGTAGAAGCTCTCCCTTCCCCCTGTTTTTAATGATGAAGGTATGGGTTACTGGAGTTCCTTCATAAACTTCACCCACATCATATTCATTGTTTTTAAGAAACATATCAGGTACTGGTGGGGTTTCACCTTCAGGGGGACCCGCCTCTGTCTTTTGTAACGATTCCGATGGGGTGGTTTCTTCCTGTCCGGCGAAGAGAGCACCCTGTAAGATTAGTATCATGAGGCAGGTACCCATAAAAAGAAATACACCGGAACGAACTACTGCTGAAGGGTTCACTTTTTCTCCTTTCGCTTGAAATACTGCCCATAGGTGGTTTAAAAACACCCTTTCTGGCAAGTGGTCATAAAAGCCTCTACAGGCACGTACATCACCCCTGGCTGTTCGATGACGGTTCTATGTGAACTATATAAGGATAGAGGCTTTACAGGGGTATTAGGTCAAATAACCTAAATTCCTCAAACGTTCTTTAATGGTTTCGATTTCTTCCTGCCTGAGATGATTTTCAGTATCTGTGGGTGTGTTTGCCACAATATCTCTTAAGATATACACAATAAAATCATTAACTGAGTTGAATCCTGAATCATTAATGAGCCCTTTTAAACTGTTATAGAGGGGACGGGGAATCTTAATGGAGGCCTTGTTATCTCTTTTGTCATCCATAGCATTACGAGAGAAGAGAAGAAAGAAATACGCAAGAATAGAGCATGTGAGTACGGCTGCAACGTGCATTCCCGTAGAGCCGGGAATAGCAGCTTTTTTTATTGTACCTGTCAGAATATACAGATGATTCATGGAAATGTCAAAACGTTTGTTTATATCATTCTTGTAACAGAATGGGTTGCCTGTGAGCGGTACTTTTTATGTCCCTCCCCGAGGGAAGGAGCGCATAGAAAAAAATTCAGAATTATCACTATTTTAATTTGACAAATAATAACTGAATGGGCTATATATCTACTGTTCTTTTTTCTTATGTGTACTCACGATGGTAATTAATCCCTATGAAATCTATAGCATTTTATCCTGAAAAGTGTGATCTCTGCGGTAAATGCGAGTTTGCCTGCAATGAGAAAATACGCAATTTTCGGCCTGATGAAGCCCCTTCGGCACCACATATACGCATGTTTGTTGCACCTTCCGGTCCCGTAGCGCGTATTTGCCATCACTGTGAGGACCCCCCCTGTGTAGATGCCTGCATTGGTGAGTCCCTCTTTATTGGATCTGATGACAATGTATGCCAGGATGTGGACCGCTGTGTGGGATGTTTTATGTGCAATATGGTTTGTCCTCACGCCGCGGTAGTTCCCACCGTTTCCATGAAGAAAGCGCTCAAGTGTACGCTCTCGTGTGGTAAGGGGTCATTACCTGCCTGTATTATTTCCTGTGACCGGGGTGCCCTGGTTCTCCAGGAAGATACCCATCAGATGGTTAAAGAAACGAGACGCAACCGGTTTAAAGAGATTATCAAAAAATGACCACTCCCAAGAAACACCTTATCATCGGTAATTGCATAGCAGGTACCTCTGCTGCCCATACCCTGCGGCTTTTAGCACCTCAGGATACAATTTCAATAGTGAGTGATGAAGATGTTGCTGCCTATTCCCGGTGTTTAATTACCTATTATCTTGCCGGTGATGTTTCTCGCAAGCATCTTCTTTCCCACACCAAGAAATGGTACACCGATAGAAATATTGATCTCAATCTTAATACGAGGGTGACCCAGGTTGACACCCGGTCACGGAAGGTTAAGACCGCCGGCAGAAAAACCCTTTCCTACGACAAGCTCCTTATTGCTACCGGTGCCCGGCCAATCTTTTTCCCCTCGATCGACTATGATCCAAAAGGCATCATTGGGATGCGGACGTATCACGATGCAACAACCCTCATGAAGTGGGCAGCACCGGGTAAAAAAGCCCTCGTTATCGGGGCTGGGTTTGTTGGTTTGAAGTCAGCCTATGGTCTCATTAAAAGAGGGGTACAGGTTCGGGTTGTTGAACTTTTGCCCACGGTCTTAGGAAGAATGGCTGATCCTGAAGCGAGCAGTAGAATTGTTGAAAAATTTAATTCCCATGAGCTTCTGGACATCACCCTCAATGCCTCGGTGATTAAAGCTGAACATGACGGTAAGCACTACCGTGCTCATCTCAATACAGGTGAAGAAGTAGTCGTTGATTTTATTGTTATGTCTGTTGGCGTTCGTCCCAATGTTGAGATGCTTGATAAAACAGATGTTACAATTAACCGTGCTATTGTTGTTGACAACCATCAGCAAACTACCAATCCGGATGTTTTTGCTGCCGGAGATGTATGTCTTTCACCAGACCCCCTTACCGGGGACATGATCAACAATGCCATCTGGCCAGTCGCTGCAGCTCAGGGACGTGTTGCCGCTATGAACATGACTGGCATCAAGGCCCGGTACACTGGTACGATCATACAGAATAGTGTTGACTTTTTTGGTCTATGGATTACTGCGCTGGGAGATGTGCAGGCATCGGGCAATGGCGTCGACTATAAAATTTTCTCGACAGAGAAGGTGTATCAGAAGCTCATTTTTCGAGATGGCTTATTAATAGGCTTTATGGCGACAGGCAACGTTGATTGTGCAGGTGTACTCCAGGCTTTGATTAAAGATAAAGCTACCTGGAAAGATGTCCTGGACAATAAGTATGCACGACTTATACCGGTCGTCTCTGCTCATGCGTAAATGAGCTATTAATAACTGCTCCTAGCTGTGGCTGGGTGATCACTGCTATCGAAACGGCAACTTCCCTGAGAAGCATCCCGGGGGTGGGTTGCAACTCGTTACCATGTATCATCCAAATTAAAAAAAAAGGAGGTGAAAACTTTTTTATTTCAACAGATAGGATCTAGAAAGTTTAACCACAACACAGACGAAAGGGGAACTATCTATGGAAAAGGTGCTAATCTACGACCAAGAGAAATGTACTGGATGCCGTAGTTGTGTGGTGGGATGTTCTCTTTCTCATGAAGGGGAGTGCAGTAAAATGCTTTCGCGAATTAATGTTGTTCGCAATGAGCGTTTTGGTGAAAGCTTTGTGGCGGGTTGTGATCTCTGTACAGATCCTCCCTGCGCAGCGGTCTGTCCAACAGGGGCATGTGCCCTGGATCCACTTACTGAAATTGCAAAAATTAATCCAGATAAGTGTATCGGCTGCAAAGAGTGTATGATTCACTGTCCCTTCGGAGCTGTTAAGATGCATCCTATTACCAAGAAGGCATTCAAATGCGACCTCTGTGAAGGCCGTGAAGACGGTCCGGTATGTGCGGATTGGTGTCCCAGTGGCGCTATCAGCTGGATCAAGCCGGAGATTGCAGTAAAGGCTAAAAGAAGATCAAAACTGCAGGAGAGAATTAATGCGGCAACCAAAGCGAAGGAGGTGAGCTGATATGTACGGATGGTCTGGACAGAGACTGAGAGTTGATCTCAGTAAAGGTGATATCATCAAGGAACCCTTGAGTTATGAGTACCGCAAAAAATGGATCGGCGGGCGTGGTTTCAACTCCGATGTCATTTATAACGAAGTGCCCCCTGAAATGAGCCCCTTCGACCCCAGAGCCAGAGTGTGCTTTGGTGTGGGACCCATGAACGGTACAGCAGCTCCTTCTACAGGACGGGTAACCGTTAGCTGTAAATCACCTTTAACGGGTGGTTTTGGTGATTCCAGTATGGGAGGTCACTGGGGAGCTGAAGTCAGGTATGCAGGATATGATCAGATAATTGTACAAGGCAAGTCTAAAAAACCGGTCTATATTTGGATGGATGACGACAAGGTTGAAATCAGAGACGCATCCCACATATGGGGTAAATACCCTCGAGATGCCGATACCATGATTAAGGAAGAGTTAAAGGACGAAGATATCCATATCATGCTCATCGGCCCCGCGGGAGAAAATCTCGTCCGCTTTGCCTGTACCTTCAATGATGTGTGGCGGGCAGCGGGAAGGACCGGTCATGGAGCGGTTATCGGCTCGAAGAACCTCAAGGGTATTGCAACGAGAGGTTCGGGTAGTGTAAAGGTTGCCCGGCCAAAAGAATTTATGGAAATCTGTAACAAGCTCAGACAGAAATTCAAGAATGATCCCATGAAAATGGGGCTCTATGAGCTGGGCAGTTTGTGTCTCATCAATATTGCCAACCGGGATGGATGGCTCCCCTGGAAAAACCTTCAATTTGGCGGTACGCCATTAGCCAACAATATGTCCGGTGAAACCCATAGCCAGACAGTGCTCAAGCACAGAGAAGGCTGTTATGCGTGCCCCATTTGCTGTGGACGATTTACTGCCATTAAGGAAGGCCGTTGGGCAGGAGAGGAGTTTGGTGGACCTGAATATGAGCATGCTGTTCCAACAGGCCCCCGCCTTGGGATTATTGAAGATGCTAATGATATTTGGCACAATGCCCGTCTCACCAATGATCTGGGGATGGATGGCATCGAGACCGGTGGTGTGATCTCTACCGCTATGGAGTGGTATCAAAGAGGGCTCATAACCACCAAAGACACCGGCGGTATGGAGCTTGAGTGGGGTAATGAAGAGGTGGTTGACCAGCTCATCCAGGATATCGCTTACCGGCGTGGATTTGGAGATATTCTTGCTGACGGGGCATCACGAGCTTCTGATAAACTTGGACTCGGCAAAGAGGGACAGTACTACACCATTGCAACCAGAGGAATGACACTTCCGGGGGACGATCCGCGGGGATTAGGATTCGGCTACGGTCTTTCATTCGCCATGGGTACACGTGGTGGCTGTGATCACTTGAGGTCTCTCTGCTGCCTTGAACTCTCAGGTGCACTCTATCCGGGTCTTAACACCAAGTACCTGGGTGATGAACGGCCGATGAAACCGACCACCACCGCAGGCAAGCCCTATATGGTCTACTATGAGGAAAATCAGAAGGCCGTAACGGACTGTTTGAACGTGTGCTGTTTTACAACACACTGGTCCTACGCTGTCCTGACTCAAGATCAATTAGACTATTTCAATGCATGTACCGGGTTGGATATGACCCTGGATGAATTCCTTGAGGTCGGTGAGAGAGTGCACAATCTGGAACGTGCTTACTGGTCACGCTTGATGTCTGGTGCCCGTGAGGACGTCGTGCCCGAGCGCTTCACAAAAGAGCCCATGCCACAGCATGTCGACTACCAAACTAACGTGGGCGCAACACTGCCCATCGGCGAGATGCTCCCCAAGTACTATAAGTACAGAGACTATGAGCCGGGAACAGGCTTTCCCAGTGACCGTAAACTCAAACAGTTGGGGCTCGATTATGTCGCCGATGATGTAAGACCTCTGAGAAAGAAGTACATGAGCGATTCAGAAAAGAAGAAAAAGAAGTATTATTACTAAACTGAGGGAAAGGAGTAACGCTTATGGCAGTAATAACCAAACAACAGGCCAAAAAGATTGCTGAGATGACCGACTTCTTCCTTGACCTTCTCAATCTGCTCAAAGAAAAAGGGGTTGTCAGTGCTCAAGAACATAAGCAATTCCTCTTAACAGGCTATGAGAAGCTGGTTGAACATCTGGCAAAAAATAAAATCATCTCTTCA
>CALJBY010000207.1 GCA_938024025.1 uncultured bacterium | reverse complement strand
CGCACCGCTAACTATCTGGATGCTCTTTGGCATAAGTCTCTTGCTGGTTCTTTATGGCGGGGTGCGATTGGCCTATTCAGGAGACGTGATAGCCGAGAAGACCGGTATTGGCAGAGCGTGGATCGGGCTGGTCATCATCTCGTTTGCGACCACCCTTCCTGAACTGGTAACCAGTGTCAGCTCAATCTGTCTCGTTAAAGAACCGGATCTTGCGGCCGGCAACTGTTTCGGCAGTATGGCATTCAACCTCCTGCTGGTTACGTTTATCGACCTATTTGGAAACAAACGGCGGCTACCCAGGGGGGACCTTAATAAGGGGCTCCTCCTGTCGGGAGGGCTTTTTCTCTTTCTGCTTCTTGTTGTGCTGTTGTCACTCTTTTCTCTCCGTTCTCATCAGTTGCCACACCTCAGTATTGGTACGGTAGACCTTTCAAGCTTTTTGATCATTATCATCTATTTTGTCACAACACGGCTCATTTTTACCTATGGTAAGAAAAGTGACCCCGCCTCGGAGAGCACAGACGAGAAAGCCTATGACGATTGCACCCTCGGAAGAAGCCTTTTCCTCTATGTGGTAGCTGCTGCCTGTGTTCTCGCGGGAGGTATACTGCTTGCAAAGACTGCCAATAGCATTGCTACTACTACGGGAATCGGTCAGACCTTTATTGGCAGCACTATGGTTGGGATTACGACCTCCCTGCCAGAGATGGTGGTTGCATTCAGTGCGATCCGTTTGGGGGCCCCCGAAATGGTCTTGGGTAATGTTGTTGGTGCAAATCTTTTCAACCTTATCATTGTAGCACTCTGTGATTTTTTGTATCGACCGGGAATCCTTCTAAGAGCGATTGATGTGAACCATTCCGTCACTATTGCACTTGTCATCCTTATGACGTGTGTGGTTTTTCTGGGATATTATTTTCCTCCCCGGAAAAAGGTCCTGCACCTCGGGTGGGATTCTCTCAGCTTATTTCTGCTCTATGGTATCGGAGTAATACTGCTGTATGAACTACGGGTGCTGTGAGCATGGACGGGGAAAGAAGTCAGGTAAAAATAGGGGACGTTCATGAAATATTAACTTTTGAGATTTTAAGTTAACCAGGTCGTCAATTAACCTGCAAAAATCACCAACTCCGCATTCTAAAATCAGAAATCCGCAATGTGAAGGCTCCAGTACCCCCCTCCAAAACCCTATAAGGCAATTTCGCAGAAACGTCCCCCTCATCCTTACCAGTCATCCTCGATAACCCATTGTGTGTAATGGGCACTTGGCAGTTCCTGAATGAAACGGGATGGTTTGATGAGGGTTGAAGGCTGCGAACCGCTGTAATCCCAGAGAGGATAGGTCAGGTAGAGCTCATCCCTGGCCCGGGTGGCTGCAACATAGAAGAGCCGTCTTTCCTCTTCTTCACTGGCTATGTTGTTTAAACTCCTCATTGAGGGGAAGCGTCCCTCAACCAGCCAGATGATAAACACCACATCCCATTCCAGCCCTTTGGCCTGATGGATGCTGGTCAGTTTCACCCGCTCATCTTCATAGCTCTCCCCTACCACATCTTCGGCAGCCACACTGGTTAACAGGGCAAGCTCGCTTAAAAAACTTTCAGCAGAGGCATACTGCTGGGAAAAGTACATGAGCTGATGGATGTCTTCCATGCGGGATTCATAGTCAGGATACTTGCTCTTGAGATAGACTTCATATTCTTCCTCCAGGGCAATGCGAACCATTTCAGCCGGTTTCGTGGCAGTATCTTCAGTGTTCAAGCGCTCTAAGGTTGCAGTCAGGTTCTTCCAGTTATCGCGGTAGCGTTTTGGAATGAAATTGATGATGGTCTCAGTGTTCATGCTTGTTAAAGGATGGTCTGAGGCAGCAAGCGTGGTCCAGATTTTATGTGCCGTAGCATTACCGATTTTAGGGAGCAGCTTGGCAATCCTCTTCCAGGACAGTTCATCAAAGGGGTTCACGATAATCTTTAAGTAACTGGTAATATCCTTAATATGTGCCTGCTCGAAAAATCTCAAACCTGAGCGTACCTCAAACGGTATGCCACGGCGTGTTAACTCCATTTGCAGCTCCATGCTGTGATAGTGAGCCCGGTAGAGCACCGCCATTTCATTGAGTGACCTTCCTTCATCACGGAGTTCTAAAATCCTTTGTGCCACAAAACTGGCCTGCTGTATAACATCGTTACAGGGTAAGAGAATGGGCTGCAGGCCACTTGCTCTGGTTGCCTTGAGATTCTTTTCAAACTGGTGCTGATTGTTGATGATACTGGCATTAGCGAGATCAAGTATTTCAGGTACGCTGCGGTAGTTTGTCTCCAGCTTGTAAATACGGGCATCGGGGTAACGTTTTGGAAAGTCAATAATGTTGGCGAAATTAGCGCCACGAAAGCTGTAGATGCTTTGAGAATCATCTCCTACTGCCATAACGTTGCGGTGCTCCTGGGAGAGGAGATCGATAATGTCAGACTGGATGTGGTTGGTGTCTTGATATTCATCAACCAGGATATGGCAGAATTGTTGAGCATAATACTCCCGTACCTGAGGGTGTTCGTTCAGTAACGTCAGCCAGTTGAGTAAGAGATCATCAAAGTCCATCAGGTGGTTTTTCTTCTTGCGTCTTTGATAGTTAAGGGATACCTTTTGTATCTCATCTGTGTATTCAAAGAAAAAGGGATAGCGGTCAGCAAGGATATCATCCAGGCTCTTTTGGGTGTTGATCGAAAGGCTGACAATGTCCTGCAGTACTTTTGCCTGGGGGAAT
>CALJBY010000206.1 GCA_938024025.1 uncultured bacterium | reverse complement strand
TTCGGAAAGAACACACTTTCACTCTCAGGAACCTTAAGTAACCTTTGGCACAAAGAGAGGACAGCAAACCTGAAAGGAACAATAGAGATTTCACTGGATGAAGTGACTAAGCTCACTAATGCAGATGCCCTTGCAGATGTTACAATCAGTGGTATGGCAAATGCCAGCATTACAGTGACCGCTTCTGCCAAGCAGGTAGATCTTACCACAACCATTGATCTCCTCCGCACAGATATAACCGTACCTCCGCTTATCCATAAAGCAAGCGGTGCCCCGTGTGAGCTTTCAATAAAAGCCCTCTACTCTATTCCAGATAAGCTTCTCATAGATGAGTTCGCACTGGTGCTGGGGAAGGACAAGCTTACCGGTAAGGCACAGCTGGTACCTGCAGAGGATCCATGGTTACAGATATCATTTACTACTTCAGGATTCTCGCTTGAGCACCTGAACCGCTTGCCCGGAGTGAACTTTGCAGAGGGCACATGCGGCCTCTTTGCAAAGGTCTGGCAATCAAATCCATCTTCTGAAGACTTCCATTACAGTGGTGAGGGTGTAGTTGATGGTGCGGCTCTTGTGGTAAAAATAATGAATGAGCCTTTCAAAAATCTGAGTGGCCGGCTTGAGATAGTCGATAACAAGGCACTGCTTCATGAAGCTTCTTTTTCCCTGGGAGAATCGCTCTACCGGTTAGATGCTGAAGTTACCGACTTCAGTACTCCCCGTATCACCGGTCAACTTCGTATTGACCTGCTCGATATAAATAAAATAATTGATGCTTTTGATGGACAGGAGGACGTTTCTAAAGAAGCGCCTCCCGCTCCCGAAACATCCCCTCCGGACTTCTCCCTGGAATTACAGGTTGATACAGATGCAATGCATTTCGGCAAGGTGAAGACCGGCTCTGTTTCCACACTATGGTACACATCGGGCAGGGTACAGCAATTTGACCCACTTCAAATCAAAGCCTTCGGCGGGACGCTGGGGGGAAAGCTTGAGCTTGCTATCCTGGAAGAGGGTATTACCTGGAAAACCGATCTTAAGGGAGAGGAGATGATAATTGAGGATATTTCGAATCAGCTCTTCGAGGGAGGTGAAAGGGTAAAAGGAACCGTAAGTGCGCAGGGCACGCTGAGGGGCCGGGCAGACGCCAATCCCGAAGAAATGTGGCAATCCATCAATGGTGAGCTGGGTTATAGGGCAACCAAAACACAGTTTAATGAATCACCGCTCTTCAAAAGCATGCTCCTCGCGACACGTTCCACCGGCATGTTGATACCCGGTCTTCAACAGATATCCCTTGCTAACCTGGTGATAGACTCCCTGAAGTCACGAGGCCGCTCGTTGAATATTAACCAGGTTAATTTTCATACCATAGAGGGTACCTTTCATATTACAGATGGCCTGGCTCAGACAGAAGATTCTTTTTTTGATGCTGATACGGTCGATCTGCTTTTCAAGGGGGACATAGACCTGGTAAAAGAGGACTGTAACATGAAGGTACGGGCTACCCCCATTGGGACCATAGGTTCACTGATGAGAAAGATACCTTTTCTCGGCAAACAGATTGAGCGCTTAAGAAATGCTACCCTCTCCTTCAGCTTCAATGTAACGGGCCCCCTTGCGGACCCGAATGTGCAGTTAACTGCGGTGGAAAGGCTTACCCCTCAGAAGAAGGAATAATCACTGGCGTGCCTATTGCGGCACCTCGTCTAAAACCGCTTTATATTCTTCCAGAGACTCCAGTATCTTGGGTGTTTCATTCAATCCTTCCAGGATTAACTTACATGATTGTGTTGCCCCCGTTAAGGCATCTATATCCTTTCTCAATTTCAAGGGCAGTTTTTGATGTGTCTGTTTAATGACCCTCTGAAGAAAATCCTGTGCATCAATGGGCTCGCCATAGAGATCAATGGATTCGATTAAGACAATGTTTTTTATCTGACCTTGTGGATCAAAAGCGTATACAAAATGCACATTTGTACAGACATCACACAAAACATCCTTAAAAACCTGACGGATTAAAATCTTTGTATTATCTTCTGAGGTACCTACATATATCACCTGGTTGTCGCCTATGATAACTTTCTCGAATTCTTTCACACCGGGAGCCACTTTCTCGAGATAGTCCATTAATAATTCCTTTGGCAGGTCTTCCCGGAAGTAACTCTTAAGCTTTGTTAAAACAGCGTTTAAGGTATCAAGTGATGTCTTTGTGCTGACATATCTAATCTTACCCTTTTTATTGATCACAAAGGTCGTCGGAAGCTCGGAAACACCAAAGAGTTTTGCAACTGCGCCCTGCTCATCGACTAAAATGGGGAAATTGACATAATAGTCTTTTTTAAATTGTGTTATCTCTTCACTGGTATTGTTGACGGCAATGCGGACTATTTCTATGTCTTCACGTTTGTATCTGCTGTATACAGATTTCATGACCTCTATAACCTGCCGTATAAATGTATCACGCACTGACAGGAAGGTGATTAAGATCGTTTTTTCTCCTATACTATCATAGAGATGAAAAGGCTCTCCTCCAGTTGAAGCAAGGGTAAAGTCCGGGGGTTTATTCCAGAGACTTGCACCAACCATCTCTTTTTCTTTTATGATCTTATCCATAATAGATGCAAACTCTGCATAAACACCAATTTTCCCCCGGTATCTGATAGTTCCTGTTCTATCTATAACATCGATGAGCGGTACCGTGTGGACATAATATTTTTGGTATACTTCCTGTTGAGGATCGGTCAGCAATAAAAACTCTGCCTTAAAATTCTTTTTAAATGCCAAGGCCTCTTCGTTATCATTCCCAATAGCAATAGCAATAACCTGTATATCTTTGTGCTCGCGGTATATTTTGTTAAAGAGGGGGACTTCCTCCCGGCAGGTATGACAGTAGGCATTAAGATGAATAAGCAGCACCGGCTTACCCGAAAACTGAGAGAGTGAAACCACATTACCATCCAAATCTTTCAAGGAAAAATCAGGTGCTGCTGTACCCAGCATGTCACACGGCGCACTTTGCGGAAAACAAAAAAGCAGAATCACTACTATCCAAATGTTTTTCATATGACCTCCATAAGACAGATATATGTACCCTGTATCCAATTAATAATTAATAGTTATTTTATCGAACTACCGCGATAAGTCAATGAATAAAGGTGGGGGTTAAGTCTACGTTTGACTCTTGCTAATGGATAAAATTATAAAAGAAATAAGAGTCAAACGTAGACTTGACCCCGTTATTATTGTATACTATTGATGGTTTCATATGAAAGCTAAGGCTATCAAAATAATGACAACCTCGAACAAGGCAGTCAATTGACAAGGGAAAAGCGAGGTATTTTGAGCAATCGGTTTTTTTGCTTGCTGCGGGGGTGTGCAGTGACATGCTTAGTGGGCTGTGCTACCACCCATGTCCAGCCCATGTTAGAATATGAGGGAACAGAACAGCTACAACCGCCTGATCTCGTCCTGATTCACAACTTTCTTGCCCCCTCTGCCGATGACCCTCTTGACCAGGCTTCTAACCCTGAAATCGAAGATACGGAGGAAATGGCACAGGAAGCTAACGATGAATTGTGCACTACACTGATAGAAGAAATGAAAAAGCTGGGGCTGCCGGCTCAGAAGACCTCAGGCTCCATTCCTTCTGGGGAAAACACTCTGTCCATCGAGGGAGAATTTCTCTGTCTTGAAGAAGGCAGTTCTCTTAAGAGGA